>DASQLE010000204.1:0-8025 GCA_035630175.1 Beijerinckiaceae bacterium | reverse complement strand
CATCGCCGCGTCGCCAGCGCCGCCGAATACGGGCTCGAGCGATGAGCGAGCGCGTCACGATCTACACCGACGGCGCGTGCTCGGGGAATCCCGGTCCCGGCGGCTGGGGCGTGCTGCTCCTGTATGGCGGCCGCGAGCGGGAACTGTCCGGCGGCGAAGAGCTCACCACCAACAACCGCATGGAGCTGACCGCCGCCATCATGGCTCTCGAGGGCCTGACACGGCCGTGCACGGTCGATCTCTTCACCGACTCGCAATACGTGCGCGACGGCATCACCAAGTGGCTGCGGAACTGGCAGGCGCGCGGCTGGCGCACGGCGGACAAGAAGCCGGTCAAGAACGAGGATCTGTGGCGTCGGCTCGACGCCGCGCGGCAGCGGCACCAGGTCGTGTGGCACTGGGTGCGCGGGCACGCCGACAACCCGCTCAACCACCGCGTCGACGCCCTTGCGGTCGCCGCCATGACACCCTTCAAGAAAAAGCGGATGGGGTGATCGCCTCGTCCCCGGACCGGGCGAGGGGGGATATGCGACGTCTCCGTAAGGGTCGGCGCGGCCACCCCACCCGGTCGGCTTGCACCGACGCGACCTCCATCGAGGAGGAGGGGGTTACAACGCTTTGAGGAGGTTGTCGGCGCTCGAGACCTCGGCCTTGCCCGGGCTGTCCTCGACGTTGAGCGTCTTGACCACCCCGTCCTCGACCAGCATGGCGTAGCGCTTCGAGCGGATGCCGAGGCCGTTGCCGGACGCATCGACGGTGAGGTCGATGGCTTTGGCGAAATCGCCGTTGCCGTCGGCGAGATACTCGATCTTGCCCTCGCAGCCGCTCTGCTTCGTCCAGGCGTCCAGAACGAAGACGTCGTTGACGGCGGTGACCACGACAGCGTCGACGCCCTTGGCCTTGATCTCGTCGACCTTGGCGACGAAGCCCGGCATGTGGTTGCGGTGGCAGGTGGGCGTGAAAGCGCCCGGCACCGCGAAAAGGACCACCCGGCGACCCTTGAACATCTCGTCGGTGGTCTTGTCGGCCGGACGTCCGTCGGTCCCCATCGTGCGGAAGGTGCTTTGCGGCAAGCGATCGCCGACCTGAATTGCCATTCCCGTCTCCCCCATTGCTCGAAGCTTGGTCAGTCCTAGCGTATGACGGCGTGATTTAGCGCCCCAGCTCCGCGGCGTCGAGACGGGCTGTGGACTCGATCGCCTTGTCGCCGGCGACGAGCGTGAAGCGCACATCGATCGGGCCGCTCGCGGCGGCGGGGCGCTCCAGGACCTCGACGAGAAACGTGCGCGCTCCGGTGCCCGCGGCGCTCGCCGTCGGCTCGACGGGGGCGAGCAGAAACCAGTTCTCCGGCGGCTCGACGAACAGGCTCGGGCGGCTTCCGGCCGGCGCCCGGACGCTTACCGCGAGGCGAGGCTTGCCGTCCGCGCTCGTCGGCGCGGCGCTGAGGACGGATAGCGGGCCCTCGGCCCCCAGCGGTTGCGGGGGCGGGATGCGGGCCAAGGCACCGTCGAGAGCGGAGCGCAGGGCCGGCGCGGCGCTCTTCGGCAGCTTCAACAACAGCTCCGCCCCGGCCGGGATGCAGATGTCCTTGCAGACGCCGTAATCGAGCTTCACGGCGAGGATGACGGGCTTTGCCGGATCCTGGGGGCGGACCCGGACGGGGAACAAGACGCCGCCCCCATAGCCGTAGACGATGCCGCCCGGATCCTCGAACCGGCTCGGGGCCGGCCACAGTACCTCGACGCCCTCCACGTTGACCGATCTCGACCAGTCGAAGGCGGGCGGCAGCCCTGCCTCGCCCGGGCTGCGCCAATAGGTCTTGAAGCCCGCGTCGAGCTCGATCTGGATGCCGGCAAGGAGGGCCTCCGGCGGGCCGCCGCCGGCGATCAGGCGCACGCGCGATGAGTGGCCCTGGGTCCAGCCGGACGCCTCCTGAGCCCCTGTTTCCGGGGCCGGGAGCAGGGCGCCCAGCAGCATGACGAACGTGGTGAAGCGCGACAGCAGGGGCATGGAACTGAAAGGCCGGTCGGGCGCTTCCTCTTACGGTCGCGGGATTCCGGGAGCTATCCACGATCGCGTGATGGTTAACCGACGAGATTGGACAATCGGATGATGCAGGCTAGCATGGAAACCATGCGGATCAGGCGATCCCAGGGCGAAGCGCCGGTTCCCGGTTACCTCGACGGGCAGATGCTCGTCGCCATGCCGGGGATGATGGACGAGCGCTTCGCGCGGACCGTCATATACCTGTGCGCGCATTCGCCGGAAGGCGCCATGGGCATCGTCGTGAACAAGCCGGCCGCCGACCTCAATTTCCCCGATCTCCTCGTGCAGCTCGACATCATCCCGGAGCGCGAGCGCATCCGTCTGCCGAAGCGGGTCGACCGCATGCGGGTGCTCATGGGCGGCCCGGTCGAGACCGGCCGCGGCTTCGTGCTGCATTCGCCGGACTTCTATCTCGATCAGTCGACGCTGCCGATCGACGAAGCGGTGTGCCTCACGGCAACCATCGACATCCTGCGCGCCATCGCCAAAGGGGAGGGGCCGGAAGACGCGGTGCTGGCGCTCGGCTATGCCGGCTGGTCGGCCGGCCAGCTCGAAACGGAAATCCAGGCCAATGGCTGGCTCAACTGCCCGGCCGATCCGGAGCTGATCTTCCACTCGTCGCTTGAGGCCAAATACGAGCTGGCGCTGCGCCGGCTCGGCGTCGATCCGGGCATGCTGTCGAGCCAAGCCGGTCACGCCTGATGCGGCTGCCTCTCCCGCTTGCGGGAGAGGGCTAGTCTAGCGCCGCGCCATTCCTTGCCCTCACTCCGTCCGCTGCGCGACTCGACCTCTCCCGCGCGCGGCAGAGGCTGCTCGGATCGCCTCGGACGGGAAACAACGCAAGACGGAGGAACGACTGAGGGCCGCCCTCGTTAAGGGCTGTCCCACCCAGCCTTTGCGAAGGAAACCCAATGTTCTTACGTATCGATAAGCTTGGCATCGAATTGCCGTCGTCCACGAAATTTGATCCGACAGCCGCTGCCGCCGTCCAGGAGCTGCTCGGAGGCCGCTTCGGCGAGATGTCGACCCTCAACAACTATCTTCATCAATCCGTGGCCATGAAGGCTAAGAAGCAACTGGGTTCGTTCTACGAGCTCGTCGCCAGCATCACGGCCGAGGAAGTCGGGCATGTGGAACTGGTCGCGGCGACCATCAACGCTCTCCTGGACCAGGCTCCGGACGACGAGGATCCGGAAAACGCTCCTTTCGAGGATAATTCCACGCCGCGCATCAACCAGCACTTCATCATGGGTGGGCCGGGGCATCTCGTCGCCAACTCGCAAGGAGCTCCGTGGTCCGGCGACTACGTGTTCAATTCGGGCAACCTCGTCATGGACCTGCTCCACAACTTCTTCCTGGAGACGGGCGCCCGCAGCCATAAGGCTCGCGTCTATGAGATGACCTCCAACGAGACGGCGCGGACGATGATCGGCTATCTCCTCGTGCGCGGCGGCGTGCATCAGGCGGCCTACGGGTTGGCTCTCGAGAAGCTGACCGGCGTCAACATGACCAAGATGCTGCCCGTGCCAAACATCGACAACGATAAGTTTCCGCACACGCGCCCGTGGCAGAGCAAGGGCGAGCACGCCAAGCTCTACACGTTCAGCCCCACCGATTATAACAACCTCGGCGGCATCTGGTCTGGCACCGCCGACTGGGCCGACGGTGCGCCGTTGCAGGTGATTCAGGGCATTCCGTCGGGAACAGCCGACGCACCGGAAGGCACGCCCAACCAGGCCGGCTTCTCGCCGAATCATGATCCCGAGGAAATGTTCGACATCGCCAAACGTTTGATGAAGAACATGTAACGCTTGTCGTTAGAATGCCCGCTGCTCTCGGAACGCAGCGGGCTGACCGACGCAGTCAAGCGTTCGGTCCGCACGGCACTAGTTCCGTATGAGGTGCGCAAGTCGGAAACATCCCGACTTGCGTGCGGACCTCGCCCCTCGGGTGGAGCCCGGGAGCAGGCTCTCGGGCCGCTTGCGGGAGAAAGAGGTTACGCCGCTTCCGGCGCGGCGCCGACGAGCTGGCGCGCCTGCAGGGGCGACATGGGCTCGCCGAAGGCGAAGCCTTGCGCGTATTCGCAGCCCATCTGGTAGAGCTCGATGGCGTCCGACTCGGACTCGGCGCCCTCGGCGACCACCTCCATGCCGAGCTCATGGGCGAGCTTGACGATCGAGCGCAGGATGACCGTGCGGCCGCCATTCGACATCTGCTGCACGAAGGACTGGTCGATCTTGATCGTGTCGAACGGGAAGCGCTGCAGGTAGGAGAGGGCGGAATAGCCCGTCCCGAAATCGTCGAGCGACAGGCCGGCGCCGAGGTCCCGGATGCGCGTCAGCATTTGGGCGGCGTATTCCGGATTCTCCATGACGAGGCTCTCGGTCAGTTCCAGCTTGAGCGAGCCCGGCAGCACGCCGGTGCGCGCCAGCACGGTTTTCACGTCGTGCAGGAGGTCGTGGCGCAGGAGCTGGCGGCTCGACACGTTGACGCTGGCGAAGATCGGCGGCTCGACGTCGAGCGCCTGCTGCCAGGCCGCCAGCTCGCGCGCCGTCCGCTCGAGCGCGAAGATGCCGAGGTTGACGATCAGGCCGGTTTCCTCGGCGAGCGGGATGAAGACGTGCGGCCCGAGCCTGCCGAGGCGCGGATGGTCCCAGCGCAGGAGCGCCTCGAAGCCGGCGATGGTGCGATCCTCGAGCCGAACGATGGGCTGGAAGACGACCCGGATCTCGCCGCGGTCGAGCGCCCGCCGCAGGTCGTTCTCGAGGGTGAAGCGGTCGCCGCGGTCGGAGCGCATGTTGGGCCGGAACACCTCGATGCGGTCGCCGCCGAGGCGCTTGGCGTGCATCATGGCGATCTCGGCGTTCTTCACGACCTCCTCGCGCCGGGAGCCCGACTCGGGGTCGTGCAGCACGAGGCCGATGGAAGCGGTCAGGAAGATCTCGCGCTCCGCATAGGTGAGCGGCGTGGTCAAGGCGCGCCGGATCATCTCGGCGAAGCCGATGATGCGGTCCGGCTCCCGTTCCGACAGCAGGATCAGGGCGAATTCGTCGCCGGCGATGCGCGCCAGCGTGTCCTGTGGACGCAGCAGACGGCCGAGCCGGCGCGCCAGCGTCAGCAGGATGGAATCGCCCGCCGAAAGGCCGACCGACTCGTTGACCTGCTTGAAGCGGTCGAGGTCGATGACGATGACGGTCGGTCGGAGCGTCTCGTCCTGCGAGGCGAAGGTGAGCGCCGCCTGCAGGCGGTCCTGGAACAGCTCGCGGTTGGGCAGGCCGGTGAGGTTGTCGTGCACGGCATCGTGCAGGAGGCGCTCCTCGGCGGTCTTCGACTCGGTGACGTCGGCGAGGGTGCCGACGATGCGGATGACCTCGCCGTCGGTGCCGACCACCGGACGCGCCTTGAGGCGGAACCAATAATACGGTCCGGCGGCGGAGCGCAGCCGGAAGTCCTGCACGATGCGCCCGCGCCGGTTCTCGATGACGGCGTCGAGGGATGTCCGGTAGCGGTCGCGGTCGAAGGGATGGATCACGTCGAGCCAGTCGGCCGCCGCGCCCTCGAGCGCCCCGCGCCGGAGGCCGAGCTGCATCTCGACCTCGGGGCTGACGAAGATTTTGTCGCTGACGACGTCCCAGTCGAACACGATGTCGCCGGCGCCGGAGAGAGCGAGGGCGCGCCGCTCCGTGTCGCTGACGACGCCCTGGGCGAAGGCGCCGCCCGAGAAGGCGTGCTGCATGACCGTGAAGCCGATCAGCATCACCACGAGCACGAGGCCGCCGATCAGGGCCGGCTGGACGAGATCGGCGGTGAGCTGGCCGCCGACGGCGAAGCCGCCCGACACGACCCAGGCGACGAGCAGGAGCCAGGTCGGGATGAGCATGACCGCCCGGTCGTAACCGTGCGTGGCGAGATGCACGACGAGCACGAAGCCGATTCCGGCCACCGCCGCGATGGACACGCGCGCGACGCCGGCGGCGACGGGCGGATCGATGACCGCGAGCCCGACGAGAGCCGCCAGGAAGGCGAGCCAGAAGAAGGTCACGTGGCTGTAGCGGACATGCCAGCGGTTGAGGTTCAGGTAAGCGAACAGGAAGACAAGGAGGGTCGCCGCGAGAACCGCTTCGGCGGCGGCGCGGTAGATGCGCTCGCCGACATCCGTGATGGGGAAGACGCGCTGGAAGAAGCCGAAATCGATGCACGCATAGGCGAGCACGGCCCAAGCCAGCGCCGCCGCCGCCGGGAAGATGAGCGCGCCCTTGACCACGAACACGATCGTCAGGAACAGCGCCAGGAGGCCGGCGATGCCGATGATGATGCCCTTGTAGAGGGTCAGCCCGTTGACCTTCTGCTTGTAGGCATCGGGCTCCCAGAGATAGACCTGCGGCACGTTCGGCGTGCGCAGCTCGGCCACGTAGGTCACCGTGGTGCCGGGATCGAGGGTGATCAGGAAGACGTCGGCGTCCGGGCTCTGCTCACGCTCGGGCCGGATGCCCTCGCTCGCCGTGATGGCGGCAAGGCGCGAGGAGCCGAGATCGGGCCAGATGACGCCCGATCCGGCGAGACGGAAATGCGGGGCGACGAGGAGACGGTCGATCTGCTCGTCGGTGTCGTTGGTGAGGGCGAAGACGATCCAGTCGGGACGCGTGTCGGATTCGCGCGCCTTGACGGCGATGCGGCGCACGATGCCGTCGCGGCCCGGGGCCGTGGAGATCTGGATGAGGTCGCCGTCCGAGCGGTAATGCTCGATGGCGCCGGTGAGGTCGATGGCGGAGGCGTCGGGACCGACCCGCACCGCTTCCACCGCGTGCGCCGAGGCGGAATAAAGCGCGAACGCGAGCGCCGCGAGGAGCGCCGTGACGGCAAGGTGGACGATCCGCAACGCGTGGCTCTCTCGTCCGCAACTCACGACAAGATCACGATGCGTTTTGATCGAAACGATCAAAACGCATGAACGTGATCGATCTCAATAAGTTGAGCATGATGTTCTTCCGAAAAGTGAGTCCACTTTTCGGCATCATGCTCGAGGCTGACGGCCAAGTCGTATCGACCGGCAAGCTTGAGGGCAAGGCGCAGGGGATCGGCAGCATGGCTCTTGAACAGCAAAGATCGGGGCGGGAACGCGGCGGCGTGATCGTTCGATGCAGGGCGTTTGCGGCCAAAAAGAGATGGATTCGGTCAACCGCGCAGAGCCTTCAGCCGTGCAGCTGGGCCACGATTCGGGACAGCGGCGGCAGGCGCGCCGTGGGTCCGATCGCCGCGAGGGTCGGCTCGCCGGCGAGGAGGTCGGCGCCGGCCCCGCGCACCTCGTCAGCGGCGACGGCATCGATGCGGGACACCACCTCGGCGCCCGGGATGATGCGGCCGAAGGCGAGAAGCTGGCGCGCATTGCGCTCGATGCGCCCGCCCGGGGTCTCGAGGGCCGCGAGCAGCGCCATCTTGAGCTGCGCCTTGGCGCGGTCGACCTCGATCGCCTCGACGTCGCGCGTCGCCTGACGCGCCGCGGCGATCGAAACTTCGACCAGCTGCGGCAGGTCCGCCGCGGCCGTGCCGGCGCCGATGCCGAACAGGCCGCAATCGGAGAACGGCCACAGGAAGGCGTCGATGCTGTAGGCGAGGCCGCGCTGCTCGCGCACCTCGTGCCAAAGGCGCGACGTCAGTCCGCCGCCGAGCACCTGCGCGAACATATGCGTCGCATAGAAGCGCGGGTCCTTGAACGAGCAGCCCGGCAGGCCGAGGAGGACATTGGCCTGTTCGAGCTTGCGGCGGAGCCGGCGTTCGCCGCCGACATAGCGCCCTGCTGTGGTCTCGCCGGGCTCTGCAGCCGGCAAGCCGCCGAAGGCCGCTTCGGCGCCGGCGACCACGGCCTCGTGCTCGACGGCGCCCGCCGCCGCCAGCACCATGCGGTCGGGCGTGTATTCGCGCGCCATGAAGGCGCGGATCGCCTCGGGCGTGAAGCTGCCGATGGTGGCGGGCGTGCCG
>DASQLE010000203.1:0-7569 GCA_035630175.1 Beijerinckiaceae bacterium | reverse complement strand
GGCCCGATATGGTTGTAGACGACGTCGAGGGTCACCCCGAGGCCGAGGCCATGGGCCGCGTCGATGAAGCGCCTCAAGTCGTCGGGTGTGCCGTAGAGATGCGTCGGCGCGAACAGGTTGACGCCGTCATAGCCCCAGCCGAAGCGGCCCGGGAACCCGTTGACCGGCATCATCTCGATGGCCGTGACGCCGATGTCCTTGAGGAAGGGCAGCTTGCCGACTGCCGCGGCCCAGCTGCCTTCCGGCGTGAAAGTGCCGACATGGAGCTCGTAGAGGACTTGGCCCTTCAGGCCGATGCCTTTCCACCCCCGGTCGCTCCAGGAATAGGCGTCTGGATCGACGACTTGCGAGGGGCCGTGCGGCCCCTCCGGCTGACAGCGTGAGGCCGGATCCGCATAAGGCGGCGCGTCGTCGTCGAGACGGAAGCGGTAGCGAGCGCCAGGCCTCGCCGTGGTGACGAGGCCTGAAAAATGGCCGCCCGGCTCGCGCTCCAGGGAATGCTCACCGTCTTCGAGCACGACGTAGACGTTGCGGCGCTTCGGCGCCCAGACGCGAAACGAGGTGCCGTCGAGCGTCGGCTCGGCCCCGACGGGATAGCGCCTACGTGCCGGCATCACTGCGCTCGTGCTCCTTACGGTTTCGCGGCGGAGCTATGAACCGGGCACGGAACGCAATTGTTCCCAACGGAGTCGGCGGAACAATCGGCGGTCGAGCGGATTCGCAAACGAGTTCGTCCCCGCAAACGATCGAGAGCGCCATGCCCGAGACAACCTGGTGGAAGCACGGCATCGTCTACCAGATCTATCCGCGATCCTTCCAGGACACGAACGGCGACGGCATTGGCGATCTCGACGGCATCCGCGCGCGGCTCGACTATGTCGCCTCCCTCGGCGTGGACGCGATCTGGATCTCGCCGATCTATCCATCGCCGATGGCTGATTTCGGCTACGACATCGCCGATTACTGTGCCGTCGACCCGATTTTCGGCACGCTTGCGGATTTCGATCGTCTCGTCGCGGAGGCTCATCGCAAGGGGCTGAAGGTCATCCTCGACTTCGTGCCCAACCACACCTCCGACCGCCATCCCTGGTTCGCGGAAAGCCGCGCCTCGCGCACAGCTCCCAAGCGCGACTGGTATATCTGGCGGGACGCGGAGCCGGACGGCACCGCTCCCAACAACTGGCTAAGCAATTTCGGCGGCAGCGCCTGGACGTGGGACGAGGCGACTGGGCAGTACTATTACCATGCCTTCCTCGAGGAGCAGCCGGACCTCAATTGGCGCAACCCGGAGGTGCGCCAGGCCATGCACGACGTCCTGCGCTTCTGGCTCGACCGCGGCGTCGACGGTTTTCGCGTCGACGTCATCTGGCACCTGATGAAGGACCCGGAGTTCCGCGACAACCCACCCAATCCCGGCTATCAGCTCGGCCGCCCCGAGATCGAGCGCCTTTTGCAAGTGCGTTCGACCGACCAGCCCGACGTGCACGACGTCATCGCCGGAATGCGGCGCGTCCTGGAGGAATACGACGATCGGGTTCTGATCGGCGAAATCTACCTGCCGGTCGAGCGGCTCGTCGCCTATTACGGCGCCGATTTGTCGGGAGCGCACCTGCCTTTCAACTTCCAGCTTATCCAGACTGCCTGGAACGCGCGCGAGATCGCCATGCTGGTCGAGGAATACGAGAAGGCGCTGCCGCGCGGCGGCTGGCCCAATTGGGTGCTCGGCAACCACGATCAGCCGCGCATCGCAGCCCGCGTCGGCGAAGCGCAGGCGCGCGTCGCCGCCATGCTGCTCCTCACCCTCAGGGGCACGCCGACGATGTATTACGGCGACGAGATCGGCCTCGCCAAGGTCGAGATCCCGCCCGACCGCGTCCAGGATCCGTGGGAGAAGAACGAGCCGGGCCTCGGCATCGGCCGCGATCCGGAGCGCACGCCGATGCAGTGGGACGCATCTCCCGGTGCCGGCTTCTCGACGGCGGAGCCTTGGCTCCCGCTGGCGCCCGATTGGGCCCGGCGCAACGTGCAGTCGCTCAAGGACGATGCAGGCTCGATCCTCACCCTTTACCGGCAGCTGATCGAAGCGCGCCGCCGGCATCGCGCCTTGAGCATCGGCGACTATCTCTCCCTGCATTGCCGCGACCACGTCTTCGCTTACGAACGCCGCTACGGCGGCGAGCGGCTGATGGTGGCCCTCAATCTCGGCCACGATGAGGAAACGTTGGCCCTGCCGGCCGATGTGCCGGCGGGGCAGATGCTCCTGTCGACCCATCTCGATCGCGAGGCGGAGCCGGTCGAGAGCACCGTCGCTATCCGCTGCGACGAAGGCGTGATCATCAAACTCGGCGATGCGCGGTCCTGAACCCCGCGGCGGCTTCGACATCCGCCCTATCGAGGCCAAAATCTTAACGCACCGGCAGGCATTCTCACCATCAGTCCGTCGCCTGCCCGGTGTCCCATGCGTGCCTTGTCCTTCCTCGCCGTCCTGCTTGTCTCGCCTTTGCTCGCCCATTGCGCGGCCGATCTGTCGCCTGGCGAGACGGCGTCGCTGTCGATTCCGGCCAGCACTGCGGAAGCGCGCGCCGCCGCGACGCTGATCTCGCGTTATCGCGCAGCGAACGGACTTGGCGCCGTCGCGGTCGATCCGCGCCTCAACCGCGCCGCCGAGCATCAGGCGCGCGCCGTGGCCGTGACGGGGATTCTGTCGCATGGCGAGTTCACGAGCCGCATGGCCGCCTACGGCATTCGCGGCTACAGGGCCGAGAACCTGGCGGCAGGCTCCGATTCCGTGGACGACGTGATCGCTCGCTGGAAGGCGTCGCCGGGTCACAACCAGAACATGCTTCTGCCGCAGGTGACGCTGATCGGGCTGGCGCGGGTGGACACGCCCGGCAGCGGCTGGGGTCGCTATTGGGCGCTTGTGCTATCGAGCGAGCAATAAGGGGCTTACGCGGCGACCCCCGAATAGGTGACCGTCGGGCCGAATATGTCCTGGCCGACGCCTTGGGCGCGATCGAAACCGAGGATCTCGGCGAGGCGCGTGCGGGCGCGATTGACGCGGCTCTTGATCGTGCCCACCGACGTGTCGCAGATGCGCGCGGCCTCGTCGTAGCTATAGCCTTCGGCGCCGATCAGGATGAGCGCCTCGCGCTGCCGTGGCGACAGCTTGGCGAGCGCCTCCAGCATGTCCTCGAAGTCGAGGCGCGCGCCCTGCCGCGGCAGAACGGCGAGTTTGGCGCTTAGGACGCCGTCCGGATCCTCCGCCTCGCGCCGGCGCTTGCGGTGCATCGTATAGAACTGGTTGCGCAAAATGGTCGTCAGCCAGGCGCCCATATTGGTGCCGGGCTCGAAGCGGTCGATATGGGCGATGCCCCGCAACAGAGTCTCCTGGACGAGATCGTCGGCCTTCTCGGGGTTGGCGGTCAGCGACACGGCGAAGGCGCGCAGATGCGGAACGGCGCGGAGCATCTCGGCCTCAATCGAGCGATCCATGGGTTTCTCCAATACGCACAGCCAGAGGCCGGCCGGCCGAAGCCGGCTGGACAAGAGCCGCATGAAACGATGTTGGGTCATATGGTTGTGCATCCCGCCGCGTGCGGGCGGAAAGCACATTAGGGAGATGCAATGCCTGCTGAGCGGGCGTGCAGACAACCGCTCCGAGAATCGTTTTGTTCCCGCGACGCGCCGCAAAAATCCAGAAACAATCGATGTTAATTCAGTGACTTAACCTATGTTATGCGTCTTGGATAAACGTGCCGGCTGTAGCCGGCACGATGAAGCGCGACGGATTCAATGCCGACGCTCGCTGGCTCCGGATGGCGCCGGCTGGTCAGGTGCCGACCCGCAGCGGCGCATTGAGCTTGCGCAGGGCGGCGAGCGCCGACAGGGCCGTGATCCGGCCGGTCTTCGGGTTCTCCGAAGGGATGTTCTCGATGGTCATGGTGAGGCGTGCCGAATCCGCGTCGACCTCGATCGTGTGACAGTTGCGGGTGACGGTCGGATCGGCCCAGATGTCTATGGTGGTGCGGTCAGGGCCGATGCCGGCGAGCGACAAGGCCGCCGCCACGTTGACATTGGCCGGGAATCCCGCCGCCGCCTCGCGCGCTGTGCCGCTGAACACGCGCTTGGCTTCGCTGAGGCCCGCGACCGAGATGCCGTGCGCGTCGAGATAAGGCGCGCCCACGAGGCCGCCGGGCGGCTTTCGCGTCGTCATGTGCACCGAATGGATGGTGCCCTCCGCCGCCGCCGTGACGGCGTCGAGACCGAGCAGGGCCCCTGTCGGCACGACGATCTGCCCGCCGCTGGCGCGGGCGTAGTCGATCAGGTCCGGCCGTGGCAGCAGGGCGCCGGCGCTCAGCACCATGACGGTCTTGCCCGCCGCCAGCATCGGCCGGCAGATGCCCTCGACGAGCGCCGCCGGCGCGGCCTCGACGGCGAGGTCCGCCTGAGCAGGAAATTCAGCGAACGGCACGATCGGGCAGTCGATGCCTTGCTCCCTCAGCCAGGCTTCGGCCTTGGCGCGGTCGCGGGCGGCCGCGCAGGCGAGCACGAGGCCGGGAACCCCGGCGGCCAGATGGCGCGCCAGGGCCTTGCCGATGGCGCCGAGGCCGGCAATGGCAATCCGGGTTCTTGCCATGAGATAACCCTTCCGATGACGAGCGCGTGACTTGACCCGGCCGGGGCCGAGCGACTAGGCGACGCTGTAACAGATCACGGAGACGCGACAATGCTTTGCAAACGTTTGGGATATGCCTTGGGCGCCATTCTGGTGCTCACGGGCGCGGCGGGCGCGCAGCAGGACTGGCCGACGCGGCCCGTGACCATGGTCATCCCCTTCGCGGCGGGCGGTCCCACCGACGTGCTCGGGCGCGTCATGGCCGAGCGCATGAGCCAGATCCTCGGCCAGCAGGTGGTGGTCGAGAATGTCGGCGGCGCCGGCGGCATGACCGGCTCGCAGCGCGTCGCGCGGGCGGCGCCCGACGGCTCCTCCTTCGTCCTCGGCACCGTCGGCACCCACGCCCAGAACCAGACGCTCTACAAGAAGCCGGCCTACGACGCCGCCAGCGATTTCGCGCCCGCGGCATTCATCGCCGAGGTGCCGTTGGTCCTCATCACGCGCAAGGATTTTCCCGCCAACACGCTGCAGGACTTCATCAAATATGCCAAGGAGAATCAGGCTAAGATGACGTTCGGCTCGGCGGGCGCCGGCTCGGCCACCCATCTCGGCTGCGTGCTGCTCAACTCCGCCATGGGCGTCGACATCAGTCACGTGCCCTATCGCGGCACCGGCCCGGCCATGCAGGACCTCGCCGGCGGGCGTATCGACTATATGTGCGAGATCGTCACGACGGCGCTGCCGCAGATCGAGGGCGGTGCCGTGAAGGCAGTCGCTACGCTGACCAAGGCGCGCTCGCCGGTGCTGCCGAAGCTGGCCACGGCCGACGAGCAGGGCCTGAAGGATTTCGAAGCCTATACGTGGAACGCCTTCTTCCTGCCGAAGGGCACGCCGGAGCCGATCGTCAAGAAGCTCCACGAGGCGAGCGTGCAGGCCATGGAGACACCGGCCGTCAAGGATCGCCTGCAAGGGCTCGGCGCCAGCCTCGTTGCGCCGGAACGGCGCAGCCCCGACTACCTCGCGAAGTTCGTCAGGAGCGAGATCGAGAAATGGGCCGTCCCCATCAAGGCGAGCGGCGTCTCGATGGAGTAACGAGCGCCTCCCGCAACGCAAGCGGGGTGTTCCCGAGTTCGGTCGCCAAGATGCGCAAGTCGGAAACATCCGACTTGCGGCGCGAGTCGGCCCTTTCCCTCTGGGAGAGGGGAAAGTAAAGCACGACATGACCCGGCCCATCGTTCGCTTCGCGCCGTCTCCGACGGGGCTCCTGCATATCGGCAATGCGCGCACGGCGCTCCTCAACGCCCTGTTCGCGCGGCGCGAGGGCGGCACCTTCATCCTGCGTTTCGACGACACCGACACCGAGCGCTCCAAGCCCGAATTCGCCGCCGCCATCGCGGAAGACCTCGCCTGGCTCGGCATCGTGCCCGACGTCGTCGTGCATCAGTCGGCGCGGGTCGACCTCTACGCCGCGGTGGCCGAGCGTCTGAAGGCGGTCGGCCGGCTTTACGCCTGCTACGAGACGCCGGACGAGTTGGAGCGCCGCCGCCGGCTGCAGCTCGGGCGCGGCCTGCCGCCGATCTACGATCGCGCCGCGCTGGCGCTCACGGACGAAGACCGGGCTAGGCTCGAGGGCGAGGGGAGGCGGCCGCACTGGCGCTTCCGTCTCGAGCACCGCGTCGTCGCCTGGACCGATCTCGTGCGCGGCGACAGCCATGTCGATTGCACTTCGCTGTCCGACCCGGTGCTCGTGCGCGAGGACGGCACCTATCTGTATACGCTGCCGTCGGTGGCCGACGACGTCGATCTTACCGTCACGCATGTGATCCGCGGCGAGGACCACGTCACCAACACGGCCGTCCAGATGCAGATCTTCGAGGCGCTCGGCGCCGCCGTGCCGGCCTTTGCGCATCACAATCTGCTGACCACGGCGAGCGGGGAGAGCCTGTCGAAGCGCCTCCGCCATCTCTCGCTCAAGAGCCTGCGCGAGGCGGGGCTCGAGCCGGGGGCGGTCGCCTCGCTCGCGGTGCTGGTTGGCACGGCCGAGACGGTAAGACCCGTCGCGCGTTTAGACGAGCTCGCCGGTCTCGTCGATTTCGCGCATATCTCGCGCTCGCCGGCGAAATTCGACGAGGGCGAGCTGAACCACCTCAATGCCAAGTTCGTGCATGCTATGAGCTACGACGGGGTGCGCGAGCGTCTTGCAGCCTTGGGTGTCGGCGGCGGCGAGGCATTCTGGCAGGCGATCCGCACCAACCTGACGAAAGTCGCCGATGCGGCAGCATGGTGGCCGGTCGTGCACGGCCCGCTTACGCCCGTCATCACCGATGCGGCTCTGGTCGGCGCGGCCGCGGAAGCGTTGCCCGGCGAACCGTGGGACGGCTCGACCTGGAAAACTTGGACGGACACCGTCAAGGGCAGGACCGGCGCCAAGGGGCGGGCGTTGTTCATGCCCTTGCGGCTCGCTTTGACCGGCGTCGACCATGGGCCGGAACTAGCCGCTCTCATGCCGCTCATCGGCCGCGACCGAACGAGCCGTCGCCTGCGCGGCGAGACGGCCTAATTTACTCGGCCGCCTGCGGCAGCGAGATAAAGGTGGGCCCGACGATCCTGACCGCTCGCTTCGCGCTGCTGCCCTGGCCGTCATCCTTCTCGATCGGGTCCGAGCCTGAGGCCGCGTCGGGCCCCTGCTCGGCGGCTGCGATCGAGCCGGTCGCGTCCACGTCCCGGCCGGCGGCCGCGATCTGCGCCGCATTCGGCTGATCGGCGGGCGTCGCGGGCGGCTTGCCCTTGCGGGCGAGCTTCGGGCGCGACAGCTCCTCGGCTTTCTTCGCCGTGACGATGATGTCGTTGCGACCCCGGTCGATCATGCGCTCGGCCTTTTGCAGGGCTTCGGCCCAGCTCTGGCCCTCCTTGCGGCAAGAACAGCTCGAATCGACGCTCGTCCGGAACTTGAA
>DASQLE010000202.1:0-2744 GCA_035630175.1 Beijerinckiaceae bacterium | reverse complement strand
GCCGATCATGATGCCGCCGCCGCCCGTCGACTCGAACGGATTTTGCAGGAGCGGCCAGCTCTCGTAATTCTCCTGCGCCGCGGCGCCGGCAAGGGACATGATCGAGACTGCGAGGGTGATGGCAGACTTGCGCATGGGACTCTCCCGTGTCCATCCCACGAAGGGACGGGAGCGTTTACCCGCGAGGCAGGCCAGCGGATGCAGGCGGGCGGCGCCGCGTGCTAGGATCGACCGACAGGCCCGCCGGGAGGCGGGAGGGGACGCCAAAGGATTACCGATGTGCCGCGCCATCAAGCCGCTGTTCAATTTCGAGCCGCCCGCCAGCGATGACGAGGTGCGCGCCGCGGCGCTGCAATTCGTGCGCAAGATCTCCGGCTTCACGGCGCCGTCGCGCGGCAACGCGCCAGCGTTCGAGCGCGCCGTCGATGACGTCTCCGCCGCCGCCCGCCGGCTGCTCGACTCGTTAGGCACGACAGCCCCGGTCCGCGACCGCGAGACCGAAGCCGAGAAGGCGCGGGCGCGCTCACGCGCGCGGTTCGGGTGAGGGTCAGGACGCCTACCGTTGATCAAGGTTTCGGTGAAGCCCACGGACGAGGGGAGCGCCCTCTGCGGTGAGGGCTCACCCCTTGCCCGGTCGCGGCTGCTGCGCACCCGGCCATCGGGTCAAGCCAAGGCGGGCATTCTGCAGCCGGGAGAGGTGGTGCGTATCACGCCGCCACCGGCTCGATGGCGGCGAGCACTTTTTTCATCTTGGGCTCGAGCGTGCGCAGGTCGTAGTCGCGCTGCAGGTTGAGCCAAAAATCCGGGCCGTTGCCCAAGAACTTGCCGAGCCGTAACGCCATGGCGGGCGTCACCGGCTGCTTCTCGTCGAGGATGTCGTAGAGCGTCTGGCGCGAGATGCCGAGCCGCCGGGCGATCTCCGCCTTCGGCAAAGCCAGGGCGGGGACCACATCCTCGCGCAGAAGCTCGCCCGGGTGGGTAGGCGCCAAGCCCTTGAGCAGCGGGTTGCCGGCCATCAGTGATAATCCTCCAGATCGACATCGACGGCATCCTCGCCGTCCCAGCGGAAGGTGATGCGGTAGTTGCCGCTCGCGTCCAACGCGAACGTGCCTTTCCGAGCGCCCTTCAGCGCGTGGAAATGGTAGCCAGGCAGGTTCATATCCTCCGGAGCCTTCGCGATGTTGAGCTCGTTCAGGATGCGCTGAACGCGCCGCGCATTCGGCACGCTGAGCTTGCGCGTGCCGCCCGTCTCGGCGAACAGGCGAAGCGCCTTGCTCTTGAACGACCGGATCACCGTTATGTAAGGTAGTGCCTTACATTCGCGGCGTCAATCCTTCTCCCCAGGGGGAGAAGGTGACGCAGAGCGGCCGGATGAGGGGAGTGTCCTATCCGGAAAGGGCTCACCCTTCGCCCGGCCGCGGCTGCCACCGCGACTCGGCCTCTCCTCTGGGGCGAGGCTCTACTCCGCCGCGTCGACGTACAGCTTCCCGCCGCCCTTCAAGAACTCCTCGCTCTTCTTCGCCATGCCCTCGAGCGCGGCGCGCTCGTTGTCGCCCATGGCCTGAACCTCGGCGCGGAGGTCCTGGGTGATCTTCATCGAGCAGAATTTCGGGCCGCACATGGAGCAGAAATGGGCGACCTTGTGGGCGTCCTTGGGCAGCGTCTCGTCGTGGTAGGCGCGCGCCGTGTCGGGGTCGAGGGAGAGATTGAACTGGTCCTGCCAGCGGAAATCGAAACGGGCGCGGCTGAGGGCGTCGTCGCGCAGCTGCGCGGCCGGGTGGCCCTTGGCGAGGTCGGCCGCATGCGCGGCGATCTTGTAGGTGATGACGCCGGTCTTGACGTCGTCGCGGTTGGGCAGGCCGAGATGCTCCTTCGGCGTCACGTAGCAGAGCATGGCCGTGCCGAACCAGCCGATCATGGCCGCCCCGATGGCGCTCGTGATGTGATCGTAGCCGGGCGCAATGTCGGTGGTGAGCGGCCCGAGCGTGTAGAAGGGCGCCTCGCCGCATTCGCGCAGCTGCTTGTCCATGTTGATCTTGATCTTGTGCATCGGCACGTGGCCGGGGCCTTCGATCATCACCTGGCAGCCCTTGTCCCAGGCGATCTTGGTCAATTCGCCGAGGGTCTCGAGCTCGGCGAACTGGGCGGCGTCGTTGGCGTCGGCGATCGAGCCCGGGCGCAGGCCGTCGCCGAGCGAGAACGACACGTCGTAGGCCCGCATGATGTCGCAGATCTCGTCGAAGCGCTCGTAGAGGAAGCTCTCCTTGTGATGCGCGAGGCACCAGCGCGCCATGATCGAGCCGCCGCGCGAGACGATGCCGGTGACGCGCCGCGCCGTCAGCGGCACGTAAGGCAGGCGCACGCCGGCATGGATGGTGAAGTAATCGACGCCCTGCTCGGCCTGCTCGATCAGCGTATCCTTGAACACCTCCCAGGAGAGCTTCACTGGATCGCCGTCGACCTTCTCGAGCGCCTGGTAGATCGGCACCGTGCCGATCGGCACGGGCGCGTTGCGCAGGATCCAGCCGCGGATGTTGTGGATGTTGCGGCCGGTCGACAGGTCCATGACCGTGTCGGCGCCCCAGCGGATCGCCCAGACGAGTTTTTCCACCTCCTCGGCGGCCGTCGAGACCACCGCCGAGTTGCCGATGTTGGCGTTGATCTTGACCAGGAAGTTGCGGCCGATGACGACCGGCTCGAGCTCCGGGTGGTTGACGTTGGCCGGGATGATGGCGCGGCCGGCG
>DASQLE010000201.1:0-2076 GCA_035630175.1 Beijerinckiaceae bacterium | reverse complement strand
TGCATGCAAGTTCGCTCAACTACCACGATCTTCTCGTGGTGACTGGCCGCATGTCCACGGCCACGCCGCTGGGCAAGGGCCGCATTCCGATGTCGGACGGAGCGGGCGTTGTGGAGGCGGTGGGCGAGGGCGTGACGGAGTTTGCAGTGGGCGATGCCGTGATCTCCCTCATCTTTCCGCAGTGGCAGGACGGAGGCGCTGCGATCGCCAGCTTTTCCGGCACCCCCGGGGACGGCATCGACGGCTACGCCCGCGAGGCGGTGGTCGCGCCGGCGACCTGGTTCACCCGGGCGCCCCGCGGCTACAGCCACGCCGAGGCGGCAACGGTGGTCGTCGCCGGGCTGACCGCCTGGCGGGCGCTTGTCGTGGAAGGCGGCCTGAAGCCCGGGGACGTCGTCCTGACGCTCGGCACGGGCGGCGTTTCCATGTTCGCCCTCCAGCTTGCCAAAGCCATGGGCGCCCGGGTGATCGTCACCTCCTCGTCGGACGCGAAGCTGGAGCGCGCCCGGGCGCTCGGGGCCGACCACACCATCAACTATCGCACGACCGAACATTGGTCTGCCGCTGTTCTGGAACTGACCGGAGGTCGGGGCGCCGACCACGTGATGGAGATCGGCGGGCCGGGGACGCTGTCGCAATCCATGGAGGCCTGCCGGATCGGCGGGCGCATCGCGATGATCGGCATTCTGACCGGCGCGAAGGGTGAGGTCCGCACCGGCCTGCTGATCGGCCGCCAGCAGCGGTTGCAGGGGCTGCTGGCGGGCAGCCGGCGGCACCAGCAGGACCTTGTCCGCGCACTCGACGCGCTGAGCCTGCGGCCGGTGATTGACCGCACCTTCCCGCTAGAGCAGACGGCCGAGGCGTTCCGTCACGAACTGTCGGGACAGCACTTCGGAAAGATCTGTCTGGAGATCTGAGGCCAACGTGCTTTGGTGCGCCTCAAAGATACCAAATCACCGATGACAAGCGTGTGGGTTCCATCCGAATTGCGACGGCGGTGCGACGAGCTACTTTTTCATGGCATCTTCCTTGAGGAGGTGCGTGCGGAAGACCTCGGCCGGCGTTTGGTAGCCGAGGCATTTGCGGGGCGTGGCGTTCAGGCGCTCGCAGATCGAGGCCATCGAGCGATCAGCGAGCGCCAGCAGCGGCGTGTCGGCGGGCAGGTAGCGACGAACGCGGCGGTTCATGTTCTCGACCGCGCCTTTCTGCCACGGCGCTTGCGGATCGCAGAACCAGGCCGTGGTTCCCATGCCGGCTTCGAGCTCGCGCCAGGAAACGAACTCCAGGCCGCGATCGAAGGTGAAGCTGCGGCGGGCCGGTTGGGGCAAGGGCGACAACGCCGCGATGAGCCGGTTCATCAGCGGCTTCGAGCGTCGGTCATTGTTGCGCAAAAGCACGGTGAAACGGCTCATGCGCTCCACCAGAGTCGCCACGTTCGCGGGGCCGAGATCCTTTCTGAAGATCATCAGGTCCGCTTCCCAGTGGCCGAACTCGGCGCGGCCGTTCACGGCCTCTGGCCGATGACGGATGCGCGAAGTCTCGGGAAAGACGAGGCTTCTCGGCTTGCGGCTACGACGGGGCCGGCGAACCCGACGCCGCTCGGGCAAGTGCCGGGCGAGCTCCTGGCTCTGTCCTTCCTTCGAATAGACGAAACGGTAGATCGTCTCGTGGCAGAGCCGGTTCCGGCCGTCCTGGTCGAGCTTGAGACGGCCTGCGATCTGCTCCGGCGACCAGCCGTCTTTGAGCCGCTCGATGACCGCGGCCCGAAGGTCAAATCGGCGCACGAGCTTGCCGAGCGCCCGGCGACGCCGGTCTCTCAGCAGCTGCGCCGACACCGGCCAGTAGCCGTCGGCCTGCGGGACCTCGGCGTCGCGCCACCAGTTGCGCTTCAGCTCGCGGTAGATCGTCGAGCGATGGCGGCCGAGCGCCGTCGCGATCTCGGCTACCGGCATCCGGCTCTCGCGGAGCCGCGCCAACCGGCGGCGCTCCTCGAGGCTCAGGTGGGAGTGGGGCATCGCATCCTCCGATCAAACCCTTGAAACCGTGGTTTGTCGCAGTTCAGAATAGAATGCACCC
>DASQLE010000200.1:0-6970 GCA_035630175.1 Beijerinckiaceae bacterium | reverse complement strand
ACCAGGATGGCGAGGCTCGGGAAGATCGAGAGCCAGGGTGCGTCGAGGAGGTTGTCGAAGCCTTCGCGGATGATGCCGCCCCAGGTCGCGGTCGGCGGCGGCACGCCGAGCCCGATGAAGGCGAGCGTCGACTCGGTGCGGATCGCCGCCGCGAGCCATAGCGAGCCCATCACGACGACCTCGTCCATGATGTTCGGCAGGACGTGCAGGAACATGATGCGCAGGTCGCCGTAGCCGAGCGCCCGGCAGGCATCGACGAAGTCGCGCTCCTTCATGGCGAGCGTCGAGCCGCGCGCCACGCGGATGAAGGCCGGCACGGCCGTGATCGCGATGGCGAGGATGAGGTTGAACAGGGTCGGGCCGAGCACCGCGACGAGGATCAGCCCCATGATGAGCTGCGGGAAGCTGAGGAGAATGTCGGTCGCCGCCGTGATCAGCTTGTCGACGATGCCGCCGTAATAGCCGGAGATGATCCCGATCACGGTGCCGATGAGGATGCCGGCGAGGGTCGCGACCGAGCCGACGAAGAGCGAGACGCGCGCGCCCCAGATCACGCGAGAGAGCACGTCGCGCCCGAAGGCGTCGGTGCCGAAGAGGTATTCCCAGGACGGCGGCTCGAGCTTCATGAGCACGTTCTGCTCGTCCGGATCATATGGGGAGATCCAGGGCGCGAGGAGCGCAACCAGCACCATTGCGACGACGAGCACGACGCCGACGGCAAGCCCGCCCGAGCGCGTCGCGCGCCGCCATGCCGACGGTGCCCCGATGACGGCGGGGGCAGGCGCGGTGGCGATTTCCGTGGCGATCGCGCTCATGCGGTCTTCACCCGCGGATCGACGAGACCATAGGTCAGGTCGGTGAGGATGTTGGCGAGAACGATGGCGAGCGCGGTGACCACCATGAGGCCCTGGAGCAGCGCGTAATCGCGCTGGTTCAGGGCGGTCACGATGAGCTTGCCCAAGCCCGGCCGGTTAAAGACGATCTCGGTGAGCACGGCATTGCCGATGAGGACGCCGAGATAAAGCCCGATCACGGTGACCACCGGGATCAGCACGTTGCGCAGGGCGTGGCGCCACACCACGAGCCGCGACGGCAGGCCCTTGGCGCGCGCGGTGCGGACATAATCCTCGGACAGCGCCTTCAGCATGCCGGAGCGGGTGACGCGGGTCACGTAGGCCACCATGATCAGTCCGAGATTGATCGCCGGCAGGGCGAGGGCACGCAGGCGCTCGAGCGGGTCCGAGGTGTTGACGGTCGAGATGACGGGAAACCAGCGCAGCTCGACCGCGAAGACGATGAGGAGGAGGATGCCCGACACGAAGGCCGGAAAGGACAGGCCCGCGAGCGACACGATGCGCGCGAGCCAATCGACGAAGCCGTCTCGCTTCTGCGCGGCGACGACCCCGAGCGGCACCCCGATGACCGTGCCGATGAAGAGCGCCGCGAGCGTGAGCTCGATCGTGTAGGGCAGCACGGCGGCCACATCCGCCGAAATCGGGCGGTTGGTGACGAGCGAGCGGCCGAGATCGCCTTGCGCGATCTGGACCATGAACTCCCCGTATTGCACCAGGATCGGCTTATCGAGCCCGAGCCGCTGGCGCAGCGCGTCCCGCGCCTCGGGGCTCGCCTGATCGCCGAGCACCACGATGGTCGGATCGCCGGGCACGACCCGGACGAGCAGGAACACGAGCGTCAGCACCGCCCACAGGGTCGGTACGGCGAGGAGCAGGCGCTTTGCGATGAAACGGAGCATCACTGACTCGCGGTGGCGGCGCGCATGTCCCTATTCCTTGAGGCTACGACATTCGTTCCGTTTGGTGAGCTGGCCGTGGTGAAGGATTGTAGGCATGGGCGCGAAACGAGCGGAACGCGTCGTGCTCCGACAGGTCGCCCCCGCCCGGCCCGGCCTTCGGCCGAGGCTGCACTCCCCGCACGCAAGTCGGATGTTTCCGACTTGCGTACCGAAACCATCGGATCTCGACAACAGCCGCGATCCGTAGGGAGGGCATGACGCGGGCAGCATGGGCGTCACTTCTTCGTCGTCGCCTCGGTGATCACCGGCCCGAGGTGGATGGCGTCGGTGAGCTTGTAGCCGTAATCGACGTTGGTCTTGTGCGCCCAGACCTGCAGTTGCTCGAACAGGGGCACGGCGCAGACCTCCTCGACGATCTTGCGCTGTGCCGTCGCCCAGAGCTCCTTCTGTTTGGCGAGGTCGGGCTCGATGCGCGCCGCCTCGATCTCCTTGTCGGCGACGCTGCAGTGGGAGAAGTTCGTCACCGCGGTCGGCGTGCCGACGATCGAGCGCGAATGGAAGAACTGCGTCAGGTAGACGTCGGCGACGGGAAAGCGCGCCGCCGTGTAGTAGGTCGCGCCGCTGAGGTCCTTCCGGATGTTGGCGTGGAAGGTCTGGTGATCGACCACTTCGAGCTGCAGGTCGATGCCCGCCTGCTTGAGCTGGCTCTGCAGGATCTGCGCTGTGTTCAGCATCGACGGCAGCGTCGACTGAACCGACTTCACCGCGAGCGTGCCGGTGAAGCCGGCCTCCTTCAGGAGCGCCTTCGCCTTGTTGACGTCATGCGCAAGCATCGGCGCTTCCGACGTGCCGAGATAGCCGGTGGGCACGACCGAGACCGGCGGATCGGCGGTGAGGTCGCCCTTGAAGCTGACGATCTGCTTCTGGTTGATCGCGTGGGCGATCGCCTGGCGTACGCGCTTGTCGTCGAGCGGCTTCATCTTGGTGTTGAGGTGCAGAAGGCCGAGCTCCGCCGGCCTCAGCACGACCACCTCGACGCCCTTCTCCTTCTTCAGCCGATCGACCCATTTATCGTCCTGGCGACCGTAGACGATGTCGAGCTCGCCCGCCGAGAAGGCGAGATCGCGGGCGGAGTCGGCCGGGATCAGCCGATAGACGATGCGGTCGATCTTAGGCGCGCCGCGGAAGTAGTTCTTGTTGGCGACGAAGGTGACGCTCTCGTTCGGCCTGTAGGTCTCGAACTGGAAGGGGCCGGTGCCGACCGGGTTGAGCCGGAAATTCTCGCCGAGCTTCTCGACCGCCTTGCGGCTGACGACAAAGCCGCCGTGATAATTGGTGACGAGGCCGAGGAAGGCCGGCACCGCCTGTTTCAGCTTGATGCGCACCGTGTGGGAATCGACCGCCTCAACCGACTCGATCGGCGCGTAATCGGCATAGAAGGAGGACGACTTCTGGTCTCCGGCGCGCTTGAGCGAGAACACCACGTCGTCGGACGTGAGTTCGCCGTAGTCGCCGTGGAACTTGACGCCCTTGCGCAGCTGGAAGGTCCAGGTCAGCTTGTCGGGCGAGCTCTCCCAGCGCTCGGCGAGGTCGGGCTCGAGCCCTTCGAGGCTTGCGGAGCCCGGCTTGAAGCGGACCAGGCCGTTGAAGACCCAGGCGGTCAGCGGCTTGTCCTGCGTCGTGGTCGAGCGGTGCGGATCGAGCTGGTTGATATCCGCCGCCGACATGCCGACGTTGAGCGTCGTCTGAGCCTGCGCTCCGGCGCCGGCAAGGACGAGGGCCGCCGCGGCGGCGAGAAGATGTCGTTTCATGTGCGCGCTCCCTTGACTGGATCTTCCGGCGGTCGCCTTCCCCGGAAGGGCTGGCGCCATGGTAAGGCTTCGCGCGCCGCCGCCAAGCACCTTCTCGTCCGATTTCGAGCATGATGCCGAAAAGCATGCTCAATGTCTTGGAATCGATCACCTTCATGCGTTTTCATCGATTCAATCAAACCGCATCGTGATCTAGTGCTCCACCCCCGCCGACGCCGGCGGCGCCTCGGCCATGCCCGCGAACCGGGTGATCGCGAAGGGCTCGAGCGGCGACGCCGAGCGCCCTTCCGTGATCAGCTCCGCGATGATCTCGCCGACCACCGGCCCGAGCTGGAAGCCATGGCCGGAAAAGCCGAAGGCGTGCACGAGATTGGGCGTCGTCGCCGAGAAGCCGATCACGGGAATGCGGTCCGGCATCTCGCCGTCGATACCCGCCCAGGTCCGGATGATGGACGCGCCCTTCAGGGCCGGGACGAGATCGAGGGTTTTCGCCATGCCGGCGAGGGATTGGTCCGTGACCGGACGCGACGTATTGAGATCGGCGTCGCCCCACCCCCGGCCGCCGCCCATGATCACGTTGCCACGGGCGACCTGGCGCACGTAGACGTCGCCGCCGCACACACCGACGGAGCGGGTCACGAAGGCGGGCAACGGCTCCGTCACCAGCATGTTGGGCACGACCGGCCCGAGCGGGGCCTCCTCGCCGAACCAGCCCGCGACCGTCCCGGCACCGATCCCCGCCGTGTTGACGAGGAAGCGGCTCGTGATCGTGAGCGCTTCCGCCCGCGTCTCGAAATGTTCGCCCGCCCGCTCGGCTGCAATCGCCGGCGCTTGCTCGCGCACTTCCGCGCCGAGCCGGCGCGCGAAGCGCGCATAGGCCGGCCCGACGAGGCGCGGATTGGCGGCGCCGTCCTCAGCGCAGAGCGAGGCGCCGACCACCTTCGGCCCGAGCCAGGGCAGCTCGGCCCGCGTCGCATTGGCGCCGAGCATCTGGAGCTTGAGGCCATGAGCCGCGGCGTCCCCGGCATAGCGCTCGAGCTCCTCCATATCGGCGTCGGAACGGGCGAGCTTGATGTGGCCGGTCGCCTGGAACTCCACGTCTTCGCCCAGCATCTCGGCGAGCCGGTCCCAGATTTCGCGGGATCGGCGCGCCAGCGGCAGCTCGGCAAGGTTGCGGCCCTGCTGGCGGACGCCGCCGAAATTGACGCCGCTCGCGCCGGCGCCGCACATCCCCTTCTCGAGGAGCACAACGGTTATCCCGGCCCGGCGCAGCGCGACGGCAGCGGCGCAGCCCGCGACCCCTCCGCCGATGATCGTCACATCGGCCGTGAGACGCTCCGTCACGGCGCGCTCCCGAGGACTGGGATCGGCTTGACCGGCGGTTGCGCCCGTAGCCGGCCGACGCTCTCCACCTCGACTCCGCGGGCGCGGGCGAGAAGCTCCGCCGCCGCATGTCCGCAAACGCGGCCCTGGCAGCGGCCCATGCCGATGCGCGTCAGCGCCTTCAGCCGGTTCATCTCGCCGGCGTCCTTCTCGCGCGCCGCTTCCCGCAGCGCGCCCGCCGTGATGCCTTCGCAGCGACAGACGATCTCGCCGTCGGCGACGGCGTCGATCAGGTGCGCGGGAAACGGGTAGGCGTTCTCGAGCGCTTTGCGGAAGCGGGCCTGCCGCGCGAGCGCACCGTCGAGCCGCGCCGTCTCGTCCGCCTCCCCCGGCCGAGCGACATCTTCGAGCAAGGCCAGCGCCGTGCGCCGGCCTTGCAGCTCCGCCATGTCGGCGCCGCCGATGCGCGCGCCGTCGCCGGCAAGATACAGTCCGGGCACCGTCGAGCGCCCCTCCGGCGTCCGCTCCGGCAGCCATTGGCGACCGATCGGATCGAAGACGAAGCGGCAGCCGGCGAGATCGGCGAGCTGGGTCTCGCTGCGCAGGCCGAAGGAGGCCGCGACGGCATCGCATGCGATCCGATGCTCCGCTCCCGACTTGTCTCGATAGACCAGTGCCTCGACCTGCCCGCTCCCCTCCGCCCGGATCGCCCGCACTCCGTATTGCACCGTCAGTCGGTGAAGGCGGTTGCGCGCCGTGTACCAGAGGCCTTTGGCGAGAGTCGCGGCCTCAGTCATGAGGCCGGGGAGCTGGGACAGCTTCGCAAGGAACGGGGTCACGTCGAGCACCGCGACCACGTCGGCGCCCGCCTCCGCATATTGATGCGCGACAAGCGGCAGCAGCGGCCCGGCCCCGACAAAGGCGACGCGGCGGCCGATCGCGACACCCTGCGCCTTGAGCGCGATCTGCGCCCCGCCGAGCGTGAACACGCCGGGGAGCGTCCATCCGGGAAAAGGCAGCGCCCGGTCCATGGCGCCGGTGGCGAGGATCAGCCGGTCGAAGCGCTGCTCGCCATAGCCCTCCGGTCGGAGCAGATCGAGCCGGTCCTCGAACAGGTTCCAGACGAGCGTCTGCGGCCGGTAGTCGATCCGGTTGCCGAGATCGGGGGCGACGCGATGGATGGCTTCGGCCTTCTTCGTCTCCAACCCGTAAATGCCGGGTCGGGCGGCTCCCTTCGGCGGCTGGCGGTAGATTTGGCCGCCGGGCTGCTCCGCCTCATCGAACAGGATCGGCTTTAGGCCGGCGCGCGCCACCATCTCGGCCGCTCGCACGCCGGCCGGACCCGCGCCGACGATCGCGACGATCGGATCAGCCACCGCGCTCGCCCGCGATGACGACGGCCATGCCCGCCTCGACCGGAGTCGAGCAGGCGCGCAACCGCCGCCCGTCGGCAAGCTCGACCCAGCAATCCTGGCACGCCGCCATGAAGCAGAAGCCGGCTCGCCGGCCTTCGTCGAATTCGAAGCGCCTCAAGCTCGAGCGATGGAGCAGGATCGCCGTGATGAGGAAATCCCCTTCCCTCGCCTCGACAGGCTCGCCGTCGATCGTGAACGGCACGATCGCACCCCTCCGCTCGACCAGGCGCTGGAACAACCCCGCCACGTCTCGCACTCTCGAAGTCGCGGGCTCGCAAACGGCGGTTGACCGGGAGCCTCGGCATCGTACTGACGACACCGCGCTCCAGACCACACCGCGCCAACGCGCACAAGGACCCAGCGATGAAAATCGATAGCGCCAACATCTATCTGGTCGCGGCCGGCAAGCTCCACCCGGTGATCGTCGAGCTCCTGACGGACGAGGGCGTCACCGGCATCGGCGAGGCCGCGATCGCCTATGGGATGGGCGGCACCGCCTGCGCCGGCATGGTCAAGGACCTCGCCGCGCGCATCGTCGGACGCGATCCGTCGCGCATCGAGGAGCTGTGGTCCGAGCTCTACGACCATTCCTTCTGGGCGAAGGGCGGCGGCGCCATCGTCTTCGCCGGCATCAGCGCCATCGAGCAGGCGCTGTGGGACATCAAGGG
>DASQLE010000199.1:0-8812 GCA_035630175.1 Beijerinckiaceae bacterium | reverse complement strand
GTGAGAAGCCGCCTGAGGGCGGCGCCTTCCGCAAGACGGCTGTCGCCGAGCCGCCGAAGCGCCTCGATGCGGCGCGGCCAAACGAGCGCCATGGCGCCGAGCGCCAGTCCCAACGCCGCCGCCAAGCGCCAATCGAGGCTGAGGGCGTAAACGAGAGCGACCGCGATCGCCACGCCGGCCGCCGCCGGGGTCAGGACGGCGGCGCCGAGGAAATCGTTGTCGCGGGCGATCGCGTCGCCCGCCAGGACGGCCGCCTGCGCCACCTCGTCCCGCGCTGACGGCCGCGCTCCGACGATGCCGTCGAGCAGCTGGCGGCGCAGGCGCTCGACGGCGCTGGCGCCGGCCACGGCGCGCAAAGCCGCAAAGGCGAGCGCCCCGATCGAGAGCACGACGGCCGTCAGGACGAGCCCTGCGGTCGTCGCCATCACGAAGCTCTGCCGCTCAAGCGGGAAGCCGGCGAACAGCACGACAGGCTCTTCCCGGATGCGCTCCGGCAAGCTGATCGCCATGCGGAGGAACGGCGCTTCCCCCCGGCCTGCGAAAGCGCGGCCGACGATCGCGTCGTCCACGGCGACACGAACGAGATCGATCGCCAGCCACAGCAACGGCGCCGCCAGCAGCAGGAGCGCAAGCGATCCCGCATGCAAGGCGGGCGAGCTGCTCCAGACGAATCGAACCGGATTGCGCTCCATGCGACCTAACGTAGATGATCCTCCGCGACCCCATAGCCGCCCGCCAGCTTCCTGCGCAACCGAAGAGGGCGGCGCGCCCCGACGAAAGGTCCTTGACGCCGCGGGTATGCCGGCAGGGGTGACAGCCGGCGGACGAGTCTCCAAGGTCGGCTCGAACGGCGAATCACAAGCCTCGTTGCGTGGGGATGCGACATGAACCGTGCCGACCGGCCCGGCCTCGTCACCGGCCGATCCAGGGACCGCCTGCCAGATAAGACGATCGGAGCGGCGCGATGAGCCTGCTCCGCCTGCAGCCCCTCGCCCCGACACGCGACGGGCGCCAGTCGCAGACGGCGCTCGAAGTGTGCGTCGGAACCCGCCGCCTTCTGGCGAGCCATGGCTTCGCGAGCGTGCCGGAGCTGACGCTGGCGTCGGGACGGCGCGCCGACATCATGGCGCTCGGACCGGAGGGCACGCTGTGGATCGTCGAGATCAAGTCCTGCGTCGCCGATTTCCGCACCGACGGGAAATGGCCCGATTACCGCGAGTTCTGCGATCGGTTCTCGTTCGCCGTGCCGGCGGATTTCCCGACCGAGATCCTGCCCGGCGAGACGGGTCTGATCCTGGCGGATGCGTTCGGAGCCGCTCTCGTGCGCGAGGCGCCGGAGCATCGCCTGTGCGCCTCGCGCCGGAAGGCCGTCCTGCTGCGCTTCGCCCACGCCGCCGCCGGGCGCCTGCACATGCTGTTCGATCCGCAAGGTGCCGCCGGAGCAATGGGGGATGGGGGCTAGAGCACGATGCTCGACTTCTTGGAATCGCTCACGTTCATGCGTTTTGATCGAGTCGATCAAGAACGCATCGTGATCTAGCCGACCGACTCGCTCCGGATCGGAGCGTTCGCCGCGCTGCCGGCGAGCCGGCTCGCCAGGACTTTGTCGATGCGGCGGCCGTCCATGTCGATCACCTCGAAACGCCAGCCGAGCGTCTCGATCGCCTCGCCGGTGGACGGCAGGTGCTGCAGCTCGCCGATGACGAGGCCGGCGACGGTCTCGTAGCTGCGGTTCTCAGGCAGCGCGATGCCGAGCTGCTCGGCCATCTCGTCGGCCGGCATCCAGCCGGCAAGAAGCCACGAGCCGTCCGCCCGCTGCACGGCCTCAGGCTCCGAAGTCTCCTCGTCGGAGCGGAACGCGCCGGCGATGGCGTCCAGGATGTCGGCCGGCGTGACGACGCCTTCGAAATGGCCGTATTCGTCATGGACGAGGGCCATCGGCACCTCGGCCTCGCGCAGCACGTTGAGAGCGTCGAGGGCGTCGAGCGTATCGGGCACGACCGGCGCGGTCCGGACGTGAGCGCGCAGATCGAGCGCTTGCCCGGCGAGGAGGCTGGCCAGGAGCTCGCGGGACTGGATCACCCCGATCATGTTGTCGGCATCGCCATCCGCTACAGGAATGCGTGAATGCGGCGTCTCGATCAGGGACTTCTGGACCTTGGTCTCGTCGTCGGTGAGATCGATCCAATCGACATCCGTGCGCGGCGTCATCACGCCTCGCACGGCGCGGTCGCCGAGACGCAGCACGCCCGAGATCATGCGGCGTTCGTCGACCTCGATGACGCCGGCGGTCTCCGCCTCGGCGACGATCGTCTTGATCTCTTCCTCGGTTATCGCACTGGCGCTGTCGGTCGTGCGTCCGAACAGGCGGAAGACGAGCCGCGTCGAGGCGTCGAGGAGCCAGACCACCGGCGCCGCCGCACGCGACAGGAAGGACATGGACGGCGCCATCGCGCAGGCGATCCCCTCGGCATTGCGGAGCGCCAAGTGCTTGGGGACCAATTCACCGATGACGACCGAGCAATAGGTGATGGCGCTGATGACGAGACCGTAGCCGAGTGCCTCCGCCGCCCATTCCGGCATGCCCTGCGCGAGGAAGAGATCCGTAACGCGCGCGCCGAGCGCGGCCCCTGAGAACGCGCCGGCAAGGATGCCGACCAGCGTGATGCCGATCTGCACGGTCGAAAGGAAGCGGCCGGGATCTTCGGCCAGAGCGAGGGCCCGCGCGGCCCCAACCCGACCGTTATCGGCCAGGTTTTTCAGGCGCGGCCTGCGTGCCGAGACGATGGCGAGTTCGGAAAGGGCGAAAACTCCGTTCAGGAGGATCAGAATAACCGCAATCGCAAGTTCGAGCACAGACCGTCAGGCCGGCTCGCGAGCGAGCGGACCTCTCCTTGTCACGGCGGTAAAATGAGGCCCGAAAGGCGGCCCGTCAACGCGCGAAGGCACGGTGCCGGAATGCATACGCCGCTTTCCAGAGGACATCATGCCCAATTCCGGCAAAGCGATCACGGTCGTGCGTCGTGCGCGATGCCGCCCGCACGCCAGGGGATCAAGGCCGCAAACGCCTATCGCGGCGCCCGCTTGGCGAGAATTCTCTGCAAGGTGCGGCGATGCATGTTGAGCCGCCGGGCGGTCTCGGACACGTTGCGTCCGCACAGCTCGTAAACCCGCTGGATGTGCTCCCACCGCACCCGGTCCGCCGACATCGGGTTTTCGGGCGGGTCGGCGCGCTCGCCGGGCTGCGCCATCAGGGCCGCATAGATCTCGTCCGCATCGGCCGGCTTGGCGAGGTAGTCGTAAGCGCCGAGCTTGACGGCCGTGACGGCCGTCGCGATGTTGCCGTAGCCGGTCAGGATGACGCCGCGGGCCTCCGGCCGGCGCTCCTTCAGACGCGCGATCACGTCGAGGCCGTTGCCGTCGCCGAGCCGCATGTCGATGATCGCGAAGGCCGGCGCCTGGCTTTCGATCGCCGTGACGCCGTCCGCGACGCTTTCCGCGACCCGGACGACAAAGCCGCGCACTTCCATGGCCCGGGCGAGCCGGCTCGAGAAAGCCCGGTCGTCGTCGACGATCAAAAGACTGTTATCCCCGCGTGGCCCCGACGCAACCTCGCGCGTCTCGACCACCCCCATATCCACTTGCGCCACGTGACGCTCCTTCGAGAACCTGTCGTCCGCCTGGGGATTATATAGGAACGCTTTGCCCGGGCGTCAGGGTGTCCCGGGCCCCGGGCGCGGCGAAACGGGCCGTATCTTCCTCAAACGCGGCGCGGGGCCAAATGATCCGCACGACGGCGCCGGTCCGCGGCGGCAGGGCGTTGGTCAGGAACAGCTGCGCGCCCGACCGCTCGATGAGGGTCTTGGCGATGAACAAGCCGAGACCGAGGCCCGAGCCCTCCTCCTCGCGGCCGTGCCCGCCGGCCCCACGGGTCGTCACATAGGGCTCGCCGACCCGCAGCAGCACCTCCGGGGCAAAGCCCGGCCCGTCGTCGCGGATCTCGATCCTGACCTGATGGGCCGTCCACGAGGCCTCGATGCCGACCGTTTCGACGGCGAAATCGACGGCATTATCGATGAGGTTGGCGAGGGCGTACAGCAGGCCGGGATTGCGCCGGCAGACGGGTTCCGGGTTCTCTCCCGTCATCGCCACCTCGATCTCGACGTCGAACGAGCGTTGCGGCGCGACGACCTCCTCGATGAGATGGCTGAGCGTCATGGCGTCGAGGATCTCGGTGCGGTCGGCGCTGAGCGACGTCAGCTTCGCCAGGATGCCGCGGCAGCGGTCGATCTGCTCGCGCAGCAGCCCGATGTCTTCCGCCATCGCGGCGTCCTGCGGCGCCTGCCGCTCCAGCTCCTTGACGACGAGCGCGATGGTGGCGAGGGGCGTGCCGAGCTCATGCGCGGCTGCCGCCGCGAGCCCGTCGAGCTGCGACAGGTGCTGTTCGCGGGCGAGCACGAGCTCGATGGCGGCGAGGGCCTGCGCGAGCTGGCGCGATTCCTCCGCCACGCGCCAGGCATAGACCCCGATAAAGGCCGTGCCGAGCAGGATGGCGGTCCAGATCCCCGACACATACAGGAACGGCAGATCGAGCTTTTGCGCCGGCGACCACGGCACCGGCCGGTGATCGAGGGCCAGAAGCGTCGCGCAGCCGACCGCCAGCAGTCCGAGGATGAGCGTGCGCTCCGGCGGCAAGGCGGTCGCCGAGATCAGGACGGGCGCCAGGAACAGCATCGAGAACGGGTTCTGCAGCCCTCCCGTCAGGTAGAGCAGGGCCGCCAGTTGCAGGATGTCGAAGCCGAGCAGCAGGATCGCCGCGTCGTCGTCGAGACGATGGCTCGCCGGATGGCGGATGCTGAGAACGAGGTTCACGGCCGCCGACGCGGAGATCACGAAGAAGCAGAGGCCGAACGGCAGGGGGAAGCCGAGACCGAAATGGACGATCGTTACGGCCGCGCTCTGGCCGATGATCGCCAGCCAGCGGAGGCGCACGAGCGTGTCGAGGCGCAGGCGCCGGGCGTCCTGGCCGAAGTCGCGCGGGCTGACGCTGAGCATGGAGAACGATAGGACCGCAGGGCGGCCTCGCCAATGACCCGCCCGGGACCGGCACCGGGCAAAAAGGTCACAATCGGCCATTTAACGTCATATTAACGAATCAGGCGTGAATTCCCCAATTGGAACTTTACTGTGGCAGGCCTATTTAAGGGAACAAGCCCTGGGCCCGCGGCAGCGAGGAAACGGGCTTCCCCTTGGGGGTGTGGATGGACCTCGCTTATCACATGTATGAAGCCGCCCACTGGATGATCAGTCCGGCGCGTGCGGCTTCCGGCGCCACCGAGCTTCTCTTCAAGAATCCGTTCAATCCACTCTCCCACACGCCGTATGGACGAACGGTCGCGGCCGCCTGCGAATTGTTCGAACGCACGACGCGGCGCTACGGCAAGCCTACCTTCGGATTCGGCAGCACGGTGATCGGCGGCGAGCGCGTCTCCGTCACCGAACGCGTCGTCTGGGAGCGGCCGTTCGGCCGCGTCATCTCGTTCGACCGCGCGCTCACGGGGACGCAGCCGCGCCAGCCGAAGCTCTTGATGGTCGCGCCGATGTCCGGCCACTACGCGACGCTGCTGCGCGGCACCGTCGAAGCCTTCCTGCCCGGGCACCAGGTCTACATCAGCGACTGGGCCGACGCCCGCATGGTGCCGCTCGTCGAGGGCCGCTTCGATCTCGACGACTATATCGAATACCTGATCTCGATGTTCCGGGCGCTCGGCCCGGACCTGCACGTCATGGCCGTGTGCCAGCCGTCCGTGCCGGTGATGGCGGCGATCGCCCTCATGGAGGCGGAGAACGACCCCATGACGCCGCGGTCGATGGTGCTGATGGGCGGACCGATCGACACGCGCCGTTCGCCGACGGCCGTCAATCAGGTTGCCGAGCAGCGCGGCGTCGAGTGGTTCAGGCGCAACTGCATCGTCAAGGTGCCGGCCTCGTATCCGGGCTTCTGGCGCGACGTTTATCCGGGTTTCCTGCAGCTGTCGGGCTTCATGGCCATGAATCTCGACCGCCACATGAACGCGCATTGGGACATGTACACGCATCTCGTCCAAGGCGACGGCGACTCGGCCGAGAAGCACCGCGAATTCTACGACGAATACCTCGCGGTGATGGACCTGACGGCCGAGTATTACCTGCAGACGGTCGAGACCGTGTTCGTCAACCACGCGCTGCCCAAGGGCGAGATGATGCACCGCGACAAGCCGGTCGACCTGATGTCGATCCGGCGTTGCGCGATCATGGCTGTCGAGGGCGAGAAAGACGACATCTCCGGCGTCGGCCAGACGCTCGCGGCCTTGCAGCTCACGCCCAACCTGCCGACCGACAAGAAGGTCTACCATCTGCAGATGGGGGTCGGCCATTACGGCGTCTTCAACGGCTCGCGCTACCGCAAGGAGATCGCTCCGGCGATCGCCGAGTTCATCCTGACGCAGGAGATGGTGGCCGCCGTCGACCGCCGCCCTCAGCCGCGCCTCAGAAAGGTTGTTGGCTAACCGCTCCCCCGCGCTGACAAGCGGTGGCCGCGGCGGCAGGATCGTGTCCCGATGCGATTCGCTTTGTTCCGCCGCGCCGCTCCCGACCCGGCCCATCTCGACATCCGGCATGAAGGCGACAGCTTTCAGGTGATCCTTCGCCGCCGGGCGACGGCGCGCCGCATGACCTTGCGCGTTTCGAGCGCGACGCGCGCCGTCGTGCTGACGGTGCCCGAGCACGCCGACCTCGCGGCCGCTTCCCGCTTCGCCGACGGTCACGGCGCCTGGATCGCCGCGCGTCTGGCGCGGGTGCCGGAGCGCGTCGCCTTCCTGCACGGCGCCGAAATCCCGTTCCGCGGCGTTCCCCACCGCATCGTGCGCTGGTCGAGCGTGCGCGGCGCCACGGTGGCGACCGTCGGCCCGGCGGACGAGCCGATCATCGCCGTTTCCGGCGAGGCGCCGCATGTCGCACGCCGGGTCAAGGAGTTCCTCGAGCGCGAAGCGCGCCGCGACCTCGTCGCCGCCGTCAAGCCCTACACGAAGGCGCTCGGTCTCGACGCGAAACGGATCACGGTGCGTGACACGAAAAGCCGCTGGGGCTCATGCTCGGCGAGCGGCTGCCTCAACTTCTCCTGGCGGCTCATCCTGGCGCCGCCTTTCGTGCTCGACTACCTCGCCGCGCACGAGGTCGCCCATCTCAAGGAGATGAATCACTCGCGCCGCTACTGGGCCACGCTGCGCAAGCTCTGCCCGCACACCGACGAGGCCGAGCGCTGGCTCAAGCGTCACGGCACGGAGCTGCACAAATACGGGTGATTGCAAGACTCGAGCACGATGTTCGGCTCTCAGTTCCCGAATAGGCGGCTCAGGAAGCTGCGCTCCTGCGGGGTCGGCGGAACCCAGCCGCTATCCGAACCGCGCGACGCCGCCGCGAGGCGGCGCTCGCCCGAGAGCCCCGCGACCGGCGAGCCCCAGGGAGCGGAGGTCGGGCTAAGACCCGGCAGCGCGACGGGCTGGCTGTTTTGCAGCGCCGTCCTCATGAAGCGGCTCCACACCTCGACCGGCAGGGTGCTGCCGGTGACCCGCTTCGTCGGGCCGCTGTCGTCGTTGCCGAGCCAGACCCCGGTGACGAGGCTGCCCGTATAGCCGACGAACCAGGCATCGCGGAAATCCTGGGTGGTGCCGGTCTTGCCGGCCGCTTCCCAGCCGGGGATCTCGGCCTTGCGGGCGGTCCCGGTGAGAAGCGTCTCGCGCATCATCGCGTTCATCATGGCGACGGCGCCGGGCTCGATCACCCCGCCGAGACCGCCTTCCTTGCGCTTGTAGATCGTCTTGCCGCTCGCCGTCTTGACGGCGGCGATCACATACGGGCTGACGCGGCCGCCGCCATTGGCGAAGGCGGCATAGGCGCCGACGAGCTCGAGCGGCGTCACCTCCGAGGTGCCGAGGGCGATCGAGGCGTTGGCCTGCAGCGGCGAGGAAATGCCGAGGCGCTGCGCCGTCTGCACGATGGTCTTCGGCCCGACCTCGAGGCCGAGCCGAACGGCGACCGTGTTGAGGGATGCCGCCAGCGCATCGCGCAGCGTCACCGGCCCGCGATACTCGCGCGTGTAATTCTCGGGCCGCCAGCCCTTCACCGCGACCGGGGTATCCTCGCGCAGGGTGTCGGGCGTCAGGCCGCGCTCGATGGCCGCGAGATAGACGAAGGGCTTGAAGGCCGAGCCCGGCTGGCGGCGGGCGGCGGTGGCGCGGTTGAACTGGCTTTCCCCGTAATCGCGCCCGCCGACCAGCGCCTTGACGGCGCCATCCGGCCGCATGGCGACCAGGGCGCCCTGCTCGACGGCGAAGCGTTGCCCCCTGGCGTTGAGCTCGTCGACGACGGCGCGCTCGGCCGCGACCTGGAGCACGGGATCGATGGTGGTCGTGACGAGGACGTCGCCGTCGACGGTGCCGACGAAATCGTCGAGCACGTCCATGACGAGATCGGCCGCGTAATTGGCCGAGCCGCCGTTGTTGGCGACGGCCGCCTTGGCGGGCGCCGTCAGGGCCGCCATCATCTGGTTGGGCCGCACGAAGCCCTGCTCGCCCATGGCCGTAAGCACGAGTTGGGCGCGCGCCTGCGCCGCGTCGGGATTGCGGTTCGGCGCGAGGCGTGACGGCGCCTGGACGAGGCCGGCAAGCACGGCCGCCTCGGATAGGCTGACCTCGCGGGCCGACTTGCCGTAATAGCGCTGCGCCGCGGCCTCAACGCCGTAGGCGCCGGCGCCGAAATAAACGCGGTTGAG
>DASQLE010000198.1:0-2656 GCA_035630175.1 Beijerinckiaceae bacterium | reverse complement strand
CTCGGCATGCCGTTCCAGGCGAACTAAGGAGCACCACGTGGCAAAGAAGTCGAGCATCGCCCGGTCGAAGCGCCCTCAGCACTTCCCCGTGCGCGAGCACAACCGCTGCCAGGTCTGCGGACGGCCACGCGGCTACATGCGCCGATTCGCCATGTGCCGCATCTGCTTCCGGGAGCGCGCCCTGCTGGGCCAGCTGCCGGGCGTGACCAAGTCGAGCTGGTAGGGCTCACCACGACATCCATGGCCGTCCGACGACGGCCGCCATCAGCGGGAGGCGCCACCCGGACAGAGCCGGGAGCGAACCGCCGCCGAGGAGACGAACGAACACCAATATGAACGTGACCGATCCGATCGCCGACATGCTGACGCGCATCCGCAACGCCAGCCAGGCACGGCACAAGGACCTCAGCATGCCCTCGTCGCGCGTGAAGCGCGAGATCGCGCGCATCCTCGCGCAGGAGGGCTTCATCGAGACGTACGAGACCCAGACGGAGGGCGTGCAGGAGATGCTCACCCTCCGGCTGAAGTACGTCGAGGGCCGAACGCCGGTCGTCACCGGCCTCAAGCGCATCAGCAAGCCAGGCCTGCGCGTCTACGCGCGCAAGACCGAGATCCCGCGCGTACTCGGCGGACTCGGCCTCGCCATCCTCTCGACCTCCCACGGGATCATGACCGGCACCGATGCCCGGAAACAGAATCTCGGTGGCGAGGTCCTGGCCTACATCTGGTAGAAGGAGCGAACGAAGCATGTCCCGTATCGGACGAATGCCGATCCCGCTCCCGGCCGGAGTGGAGGTCACCCAGGAAGGGCGGCGCCTGCGCGTCAAGGGCCCCCTCGGCGTGCTGGAGCGTGAGCTCCATGCCGAGATGACCCTCGAGCGCGAGGACGGCACCCTGCGCATCGTGCGTCCAACGGACGAGCCGCGCCATCGGGCGCTGCACGGCCTTACCCGCACGCTCGTCAACAACATGGTCACCGGCGTGACGACCGGCTTCACGAAGAACCTGGAGATCAGCGGCGTCGGCTATCGCGCGGCACTCCAGGGGACGAAGCTCGTCCTCGCGCTCGGGTACTCACATCCCGTGGAGGTCGATCCGCCCGCGGGCATCGAGTTCCGTGTCGAGACCCCGACGCGCCTCGGCGTGTTCGGTGCCGACAAGGAGCTCGTCGGCCAGACAGCGGCCTACATCCGCTCGCAGCGCAAGCCCGAGCCCTACAAGGGCAAGGGGATCAAGTACCAGGGCGAGCAGATCCTCCGCAAGGCCGGCAAGGCCGGCAAGGTCGGAGGCTAGACCGATGACGACGAACATCTCTCGCGGCGCCATGCGTCGCAAGCGCCACGTGCGCATCCGGCTCAAGATCACCGGAAGCACCGAGCGCCCGCGCCTGTCGGTGTTCCGCAGCGCCAAGTACATCTATGCCCAGGTGATCGACGATTCGACCGGGCGCACCCTGGCGGCGGCCTCGAGCCGCGAGTCCGAGCTCGGCGCGTCGACTCCGGTCGACACCGCCCGAGCCGTCGGCAAGGCAGTGGCCGAGCGGGCGAAGGCAGCCGGGATCAGCGCCGTCGTGCTGGATCGCGGCGGTTACCAGTACCACGGGCGGGTTCGCTCGCTCGCTGAGGGCGCCCGCGAGGGCGGCCTCAACCTGTAGCGAGGAGAATCTGCATATGGCACGGATCGATCCGTCCAAGCTCAACCTGGAAGAGAAGGTCGTCCAGATCAACCGGGTCGCCAAGGTCGTCCAGGGCGGCCGCCGCTTCAGCTTCAGCGCTGTGGTGGTCGTCGGTGACGGGAACGGCATCGTCGGTGCCGGGCTCGGCAAGGCCGGCGAGGTGCCCGAGGCGATCCGCAAGGGCGTCGAGGACGCAAAGAAGCGCCTCATCAAGGTTCCGCTCGTCGGTTCCACGATCCCGCACGAGGTGCACCGGCACTTCGGCGCGTCCAAGGTCATGCTGAAGCCAGCCAGCGCCGGCACGGGCGTCATCGCCGGCGGCTCGGTGCGCTCCGTCGTCGAGGCGGCGGGCATCCGCGACATCCTGAGCAAGGCCCAGGGCTCGACGAACCCCATCAACGTCGTGCGTGCCACGATCGAGTGCCTGGCGGCGCTGCGGTCGGCGGACGTCATCGCCGCCCTGCGCGGCCGTACGGCCGAGGAGCTGCTCGGCAAGCGTGGCGCGGAGGCGGCGCGTGAGCCGCACGTCATCCCGGAGCGCCGCGAGCAGATGCCGAGCGGAGGTGGACGTGGCCGCTAGGCGACAGGCCGCCGAGAAGGCGGGCCCGATGCTGACCGTGACCTGGACTCGATCGACGATCGGGCACCGGGCCGCGGCGCACGGCACCATCCGCGCGCTCGGCCTTCATCGGCTCAACCAGAGCGTCCAGGTCGCCGATACCCCGGTCATCCGGGGCATGCTGCGACGCGTCGCCTTCCTCATCGAAGTCGAGGAACCGCGCGACGCCAAGGAAGAGGAAACCAAGTGAAGCTCCACGATCTGCACCCGACGCCCGGGTCGCGCACGCCGTCCCGACGGGTCGGCCGCGGCCATGGCTCCGGCCGTGGCAAGACCGCGGGGCGCGGCACCAAGGGCCAGAAGTCGCGAGCGGGTGGCAACCTTCCGGCCTGGTTCGAAGGTGGCCAGACCCCCCTTCATAT
>DASQLE010000197.1:0-4692 GCA_035630175.1 Beijerinckiaceae bacterium | reverse complement strand
GCCGGTCAGCCCCCTCTGGACCTCGATGTTCAAGGCCCTCGAGGCGGCACCGGCCTCGATCAACTTCTCGGAAGTCTACACGGCCCTGCAGACCAAGGTGGTCGACGGCCAGGAGAACCCGCTCGCCATCATCTCGACGGCGAAGCTCTACGAGGTGCAGAAATACTGCTCGCTCACCAATCACATGTGGGACGGCTTCTGGTTCCTCGCCAACCGCCGCGCCTGGGAGCGGCTGCCCGACAATTTGCGCACGATCGTCGCCAAGCATATCAATGCGGCCGGCGAGAACGAGCGCGGCGACGTCGCCAAGCTGAACGCCTCGCTGCAGGAGGAGCTCGCCGGGCGCGGCATGGTGTTCAACCGTCCCGACATCGCGCCCTTCCGCGACAAGCTGCGCAAGGCCGGCTTCTACGCGGAGTGGAAGGGCAAATACGGCGACGAGGCCTGGGCGATCCTCGAGGGCGTCACCGGCAAGCTTTCTTGACGGCGTCCGGCTGAACGCGTCGCGTTCGGCGACGCGGAGGGCGCCGATCGTTAGAGCCGGGCCGAAAACGCTCCCTCATGCTGAGGCGTGTGATCCGCCGCACATTAGCGCAGCGTTAACCAGGGCATCGTAGCCTTCCTCGGGACTGTGCCCGAACGACGGGAGGCCTTTCATGCCAGGAGATACTTGGGGCTCAGGAGATAGTTGGGGCGCCGCTGCTGTTGCCACGGGCATGTGGATCATCGCCTGCGTCGCGGTGTTCGGTTCGGAGCCGCGGCTGCCCGCCGACGGCGTCATCTGGACCAGCACGAGCAGCGACAAGGTCGCGAGCCATCCGACGCTCGTCCGCCGGTCGTTGCCGGCCACGACCGCCGCGATCCGAACGACGAACCCCACGCAAGTTAGCGCATTGTAGCGGCCGCGAGGCTCAGTTCCGGCGAGTTTGAGATCTGGAAAGTGCAGGCCCAGCGTATCATCGGGGCCTCAGAAGCCTCGCGCGTCCCACGACCGCGAGGCTTCCTCTTTTTTTGTGCGCGAGCGTGATGGGGAACGTCGCCGCCTCGTGCCGAGTCAGCTCCAGAGCGAAGTTCTAGGGAGGCCTCTTGAGAGAAGCTTACGAATTCGGTGGTGCCCAGAAGAGGACTCGAACCTCCACGACTTGCGTCACTGGTACCTGAAACCAGCGCGTCTACCAATTCCGCCATCTGGGCATGCCATCGGGATGGCGCGCTTCGTCTAGCGGCGCCAGCCGGGCGCGTCAACGGCGCGGCGCCGCTCGCGCCATGCGGGCTCGCGGACAGCTCGGTCGGCGGCGATCGCATTTCCCCTTCGCGGGGAAAGGCCGTAAGAGGGCGCAGCTTCTCTTACGGAGAATTTCGCATGACGGACCCGGCGCGCCCGTTCGAGCTCGTGACCGTGTTCGGCGGCTCGGGGTTTCTCGGCGAATACGTCGTCAACGCCCTCGCCAAGCGCAACTATCGCATCCGGGTCGCCGTGCGGAGCCCGAACACGGCGCGGACGCCGCAGGTCTTCGGCATGGTCGGCCAGGTGCAGGCGGTGGCGGCGAACCTGCGCAGTCGCGACCAGGTGGCGCGCGCGGTGCGGGGCGCCGGAGCGGTCGTCAACCTGGTCGGCATCCTGCAGCCGAGCGGCGCCCAGACTTTCGCGGCCGTGCAGGCGGAGGGCGCCGAGACCGTGGCGGAGGCGGCGGCAGCCGCCGGGGCGCGCCTCGTCCACATCTCCGCGCTCGGCGCCGACCTCGCCTCCGGATCGGCCTATGCGCGCAGCAAGGCGGAGGGGGAAGTCGCCGTCAAACGGGCGCGTCCTGACGCGGTCGTGCTGCGGCCCTCGCTGATCTTCGGCCCCGGCGACAGCTTCTTCAACCGCTTCGCCGCGCTCAGCCGCATGCTGCCGGTCCTGCCGCTGGCCGGCGCCGACACCCGTTTCCAGCCGGTCTATGCGGGCGACGTGGCGGAAGCGGTCGCGCGCGCCGTCGACGGGGCCGTCCCCGGGGGACGCACCTACGAGCTCGGCGGCCCCGAGACCCGGACCTTGCGCGAGCTCGTCGATTACATGCTCGAGACCGTGGAGCGGAAGCGGATCGTCGTTTCGCTGCCGCCACGCCTGGCGCGCATGCAGGCCACCTTGCTCGAGGCGCTCGACCTCGTCACCCTCGGTCTTCTGCCGAACGATCTGAAGCTCACACGCGACCAGGTCGTCCTTCTGCAGCAGGACAACGTCGTGTCCGAGGCCGCGGTCGCGGAGGGACGAACCTTGCCGGGCCTCGGCATCGCGCCGACCGCCATGGAGGCGATCGTGCCGTCCTATCTGGTGCGCTTCCGCCAGCGCGGGCAGTTCGACCGCAACGCCGGCGTCGACTCGGCCACGCCCGACGACCTCAAGCCGCGATCAACCAGCCCCGGACCCGATTTCTAGGCGAGGCGGGGCGCCGGGCCGGCGGTCGGTCAGGGCCCGCGCCGACAGATCCTTGTGGATGTGGACCATCAGGGCGATGCCGAACAGCGGCGTCAGCAGGTTGACGATCGGCACCAGGACGAGGCCCGCCATCATGGCGCCGGCGAGCAGCACGGTCGGGCGGTGCTCCCGGCGCATCGCCGCCGCCTCCGGCATCGACTGGTAGCGCCCGGCCGCCAGCTCGAAATATTCGCGCCCGAGCAGGTAGGCGTTGGCGGCGAAGAACGCCGCGAGATTGACCACCGGCACGAAGAACAGCGTCAGCGCCGCGAGGTTGACGAGAAGGGCCAAGCCGGCGAAGCGCAGGCCGTAGAGGAGCGCCCGCCCGGCCGGCAGCGCCCGGCCCGGAGGCTCGCCGGCGAAATCCGTGCGCTCGACGATCTCGGCGGCCTCGTCCACGAAGAAGCCGGCGACCAGGGCCGACACCGCCGGCAGGGCGTAAACGAGGGCGATCACGAGCCCGGCCCCGGCGAGGAAGAACGCAAAGCCTTCGAGGATCGGATATTGGGCGCCGATCGGGTTGCCCTCGAGATAATAGCGGAGCAGGCGCGTCAGCCCGAACCACAACAGGGCGAGGAGCGCCAGCGTCAGAGCGATGGAGCGCCACAGGATGCGACGCAGCGGGCCCGCGAGGACCTGCCGCCACGCCGCGAAGGCTGCCCGAATCAGCAAGGGCGGTTCTTCGGCGTCGCGACAGGGGAAAAGCTCATCCGACCGGCATCCTTTTGAAACCGGCCGAGTTTAACCCCTCGGCCGGGCAACCGCCAAGCTCGTTACCTCGTAGACCTCATGCAGCCGATCGCGAGACCTCGCCTCGTGCCGCCCTCGGGCGATGTCGATGTCGTCGTGGCCGGCGCCGGGGCGGCCGGCATCGCCGCGGCGCGGCGGCTTCTCGCGGCCGGACTGTCGGTCGCGGTCCTCGAAGCGCGCGACCGGGTCGGCGGGCGCGCCGTGACCGTGGCCCTCAAAGGGCATCCCGTCGATCTCGGCGCGCATTGGCTGCATGCGGGGCCGATCAATCCTCTGGTCAGACTCGGCCGCTCGCGAGGCGAGCCGCTGCGGCGGGCGCCGCAGGACAGCCATCTCGTGATCGGGCGACGCATGGCCCACCCGGAGGAACGCGCCGCGTTCAGCCGCGCCTTCGACCGGGCCGACCGGGCGCTCGCGCAGGCGGCGCGCTCGGGGGCCGACCGTCCGGCGGCCGGCGCCCTGCCCCTCCTCGGACCGTGGCGCGAGCGCATCGCCACGGTGCACGGGCTCCTCGCCGGGCGCCCGCTCCGCGAGGTCAGCCTGCGCGACGTCACGGACATGGAATACGGCGACAACCTCTTCATCGCCGGCGGTTTCGGAGCCTATCTGGCGAGGCTCGCCGACAACCTGCCGGTCCGCCTCGGCGCCGCCGTGCGCGCTGTCGACTGGTCCGGGCCCGGCGTCGCGATGGCGTCCGATGCGGGACGCGTCAGCACCCGCACCGCCCTCATCACCGTGCCCGTGGCCGTGCTGGCGAGCGGCGCGGTCCGCTTCTCCCCGCCCCTGCCGCCGCCGGTGCACGAGGCGATGCACGGCTTCCTCCCGGGCACCTACGAGCACGTGGTGCTGCACTGGCCGCGCAGCCCGTTTGCAGGCGCCGACCGCCTCGCCAGCATCGTCGGCGGACGTTTCAAGCCGCCGGGGCTCCTCGCCCGCATCGACGGCACGCCGTTCCACTACTTCGAGTTGGACCATCCGACGGCCGACCGGCTCGACGGCCGCGGGGCGGACGCGGCGCGCCGCTTCGCCCGCGCCGTCCTCACTGACCATTTCGGCCGACGCGCCCTCGCCGGCCTCACGATCCCGGCGGTCACCGACTGGCGCGGCGATCCCCTGTCGCGCGCCGCCTGGGCGAGCGTGCCGCCCGGCCGCTACGCCATCCGCGACGACCTCAAGAGCGCGGTCGGCGGGCGCATCTGGTTCGCCGGCGAAGCCCTGTCGCGCGCGCAATCGGGCACGGTCGGCGGCGCTTGGGAGGACGGCGAGCGCGCGGCCGAGGCCATCATCGAGCGCCTCGGCGCCCGCAGCGCCGAGGCTCAGTAAGGCGTTGGCACTTCCCTTGTGTCATCCCCGGCCGGAGCGCCGGAGGCGCGGAGGGGAAGGGGATCCAGGAACCGTCGGCGCTTCTGGATCCCCTTCCCGGCCCTTCGGGCCGCCGGGGATGACAGCTAAAGCATGCTCGGCAGCACGCGGTCGGGCGGCTT
>DASQLE010000196.1:0-5635 GCA_035630175.1 Beijerinckiaceae bacterium | reverse complement strand
GCAGTCGCCTGCGCCGTCAGGCCCGCGGGCCGCGGCGGCGGCACGAGGGTTGCCGCCGCCGATGCGGAGGGAAGGCCGCATCGATCCGCGCAGAGCTGCGCCACCACGGTCGCTTTCCGCTGCGGCTTGGCAACCGCCTCGTCGATGGTCCTCGTCGCCCCCTTCCGGCTCGACCATTCGGCGCCAGCGAGGGCGGTATAGGGCTTGTCGGTGGCGAGGCCGTAAACGGCCGCGAATTCGAGCACGGAAGCAGCGCGCGGATGGAAGGGCTCGTCGGCGTTCTCCGCCGCCGGGAGCTTCTCCGCCGCCTTCGATCCGACCTGGATCGGCGCCGTCGGCGGCTGGGCCGGTTCGAGAGGGGCCCCGCAAATGAATGCCGCAAAGGTCACGGCCGCGATCGCGGCGGCCACCTGGTATTCCAGCTTCGGCGCCGCGACGGCCGCGTTGCTGGTCCACTCCTTGACATCCCGCATGACCATCCCTCATCAAACGCGCGTATGAATTTCAAACGCGCGTTTGAGGCAGGAAGATGGCAACCGGACGACGCGCGCGATATTTGCCCGGCGGGTCGAGCTCTCACGCCAAGCTTAGACCACTTTAATGCCGGCTGCGCCGTAGCGCTCCTTCAGGAGCGCATAGACGAGGCGCGCGGCCTGCACCTCGCCGCCCTCGGGCCGTCCGGGCTGCGCCTTCGGATTCCAGGCATAGACGTCGAAATGCACGTGCGCCCGCGCGGCCGTCGCGAAGCGGCGCAGGAAGAGCGCGGCCGTGATCGAGCCGGCGAACGGCCCGCCGGAGATGTGGTTGATGTCGGCGACCTTGGAGTCGAGCAGCGGCGCATAAGGCGGCCATAGCGGCAGCCGCCAGACCGGATCGTTGACCGCCTCGCCGAGCCGCGCGAGGTCGGCGGCGAGGCCGTCGTCCTCGGTGTAGAAGGGCGGCAGATCGGGGCCGAGCGCGACGCGGGCAGCGCCCGTGAGGGTCGCGAAATCGACGAGCAGCTCCGGCTCCTCCTCGTCGGCGAGCGCCAAGGCGTCGGCCAGGATCAGGCGCCCCTCCGCGTCCGTGTTGCCGATCTCGACGGTCAGCCCCTTGCGACTCTTCAGGACGTCGCCGGGCCGGAACGAGGCCCCGGAGATCATGTTCTCGACCGCCGGCACGAGGATGCGCAGGCGAATTGGCAGGTCAGCCGCCATGATCATCTCGGCGAGGGCCAGCGCCGCCGCCGCACCGCCCATGTCCTTTTTCATCAGCAGCATGGCCGCGTCCGGCTTGATGTTGAGCCCGCCGGTATCGAAGGTCACGCCCTTGCCGACGAGGGTGACGCGGGGATCGCCGGGCGCACCTCGGCGGATGTCGATGAGGCGGGGCGGCGTCGCCGAGGCTCGCCCGACCGCGTGGATCATCGGGAAATTGCGGGCCAGAAGATCGTCGCCGACGATCACCTCCACGGCGGCGCCATGCTTGTCGGCGAGACGGCGGGCGGCGGCTTCGAGCCCGTCGGGCCCGAGATCGTTGGCGGGCATGTTGACGAGGTCGCGCCCCGTGGCGACCGCCTCGGCGATGGCGGCGATCTCGGCCGCGTCGACGCCGTCGGGCGCCACCAGCCGGACCGGCTTTGCGGCTTTCTTGCCGTAGCGCGTGAAGACGTAACCGCCGAGCAGCCAGGCGAGCGTCGCGAGGACGGGCTCGGCCGGGCCCGTCGCAAACGAGTAGGTGCCCTCCGGCAAGAGCGTCGGCAGCTTGCCGACGAGGAAGGGGTCGGGGCGCTGGGCGGATGCCGCGCCGATGCCGAACAGCACGCCGAGCAAGCTTCCGTCCGCGGTCGGGAGCAGACAATGCCGACCGGCATTCGGCTCGAAGCCTTGCGCCTCGGCGAAGCGGACGGCCTGCGCCGGCAAGCGTTCCCTGATCTCCTTCCAGGTCTCGTCCCCGACGAACCAGATCGGATGCGCGCCAGAATCGGACCGCACGAGCAGGGGATGAGGCATGGGGCACCGGGTTAGGCGAGGGCAGCAACGTGGGCGTTTCTACTCCCGGCAACCTCGCCCGGCCAGCCGCTGCGCGCGCCGTGCCTTAACGGTCGGTTAGGCTTAACGGCTCATGTCTTTCCGCGTGCGATCCTGGAAGGCTGCATGACACGCCCGTCCTGCCGAAGCGTCGGCGGCTTGCCCAATGCGTCGAGCCGGCTCCTGGCCGCCGGTCTCGTCGCGCTGGCGACGGCCGGGTGCCTCGCCCGGTCCAAGACCGAGCTCGACGGGACCGCCGCCTATGCGTCGGCGAAGTCGTCTGCGGAGACGCCGACCGAGGAGCAGTGGCGGCAATCCGCCGAGGCCTGGGGGCGACGCTTCGAATCCAATCCCGCCGACGCGCAGGCAGCCCTCTATTACGCACGCGCGCTGCGCGCCACGGAGCAGCGGGCGCAGGCCGTCGCCGTTCTGCAGCAGGCGGCGATCCGCAGCCCCAAGAATCTCGAGCTGCTGGCCGCCTACGGCAAGGCGTTGGCTGATTCAGGCCGCTACAAGGAGGCCCAGGAGGTGCTCGGGCGCGCGCATGCGCCGGAGCGGCCGGATTGGCGCATCCTGTCGGCGCAAGGGGCCGTCGCCGATCAGGTCGGCGATCATCCTCTCGCGCAACGCTATTACGATGCCGCCCTCAAGGTCGTGCCGGGCGAGCCGACCGTGCTGTCCAATCAAGGGCTGTCCTTCGCCCTCTCGAAACGCCTGCCCGAAGCCGAGCAAGCGCTGCGCCAGGCCGATGCCCATCCGGACGCCGACGAGCGGGTGCGGCAGAACCTTGCTCTCGTGCTCGCCCTGCAGGGCAAGTTCGGGGAGGCGGAGGCGGTGCTGCGGCGCGATCTGCCGCCGAGCGAGGTCGCCACCGCGCTCGCCGCCCTCCGCCGCATGGTCGCGCAGCCGGACGGCCTTTCCGCCGTGCGCAAGGTCGAGAAGGCACGCCCGCCGGTGGCCCAAAAGGCGGCAGCGCAAGCACCGTTGCTCGAGTTGCGCCGCTTCTGAGCAGCGCTGAGCCGCGTGCAATCGCCTGCGCTCAGCCCGTCCTGAGGCCGGCGATCCCCGAGCCGGCCACGACGGCGTCGGCGCGATCGTCGCCATCGAGAGCCGGCGCGCTGTCGATGTCCGCGGTCGCCACCCACAGGGACACGCTTTGTTCCGAGCTGACGTTCACGAGGCGGCTCTCCCGTTGTAAGCTCCTTGCCCTCAACCTCCTTCGCCCGATGCATGCTCCCTATCGGACCATGCGGCGGTTCCCGATCGCTCGACCCGAAAGGCCGATGATGCCAGACGCTCAACCGGGCGACACGGAAGCTGTGACCCTCGATCTACGCTCCGGCCGCTCGATCTGGGAACTGGCTGCCGAAGAGCCATCGCCGGCACGACCGCTGGTCAGGAATGTGAAAACCGACGTCATCATCGTCGGGGCCGGCATCACCGGCTCGTTCCTCGCCGAGCGGCTGACGCGCGCCGGACGCGAGGTCGTCGTGCTCGACAGGCACGAGCCGCAGCTGGCCTCGACCGCCGCGAGCACCGCCCTCCTGCAATGGGAGATCGATGCGCCGATGCTGGAGCTGGAGGACAGGCTCGGGTTCGACCGCGCCAGCCGCATCTACCGGCAAAGCCGCGAGACGGTGCGCCGGATCGGCGCCCTGATCGGCCACGACGCCGCCCTGTGCGGCTTCGACTGGCGCCAGTCCCTCTACCTGGCGGGCAACGCTCTCGATGCGTCGGAGCTGCGCGAAGAGCACCGTCTGCGCGCCAGAGCCGGGATCGAGGGCGCCTATCTGACGGCGCCCGAGATCATGGCGCGTTACGGCTTTCAGCGCGACGCCGCGCTGCTCCATCGGGGATCGGCGGAGACAGACCCGATGGCCCTCGCCAAGCTCCTTCTCGACCGCGCCATCGCCCGCGGCGCAACCGTCGCCTCGCCCGTTCACGTCACCGAATACGACTGCTCGGCCCTTCGCGTGAGCGTCGGCACGGCGGCAGGGATCGAGGTGCAGGGCAACGCGCTCGTCCTCGCCAACGGTTACGAGATGCCGCCGATCGTCGCGGCGCGCAACCATCGGCTGACATCGACATGGGTCGTCGCCACGCGGCCGCAGCCGCCGGAGGCTCTTTGGCAGGATCGGTGCCTCGTCTGGGAAGCGTCGCAGCCCTATCTCTACCTGCGCTCCACGACCGACAACCGCATCATCGTCGGCGGCGAGGATGAGGCGATCACGGATGCGCGCGAGCGCGATGCGCGCATGCCGGACAAGGCCGCCACGCTGATCGGGAAATTGCGCGACCTGCTTCCGCAGGCGGACGGACAGGTCGAGGCGGCTTGGTCCGGCTTTTTCGGCGCGACGGACGACGGGCTGCCGTTGATCGGGCGCGTGCCGGGGCAGCCGCGCTGCTTCGCGGCGTTCGGCTATGGCGGCAACGGCATCACCTACAGCGCCCTCGCGGCCGATATCCTCGACGCTCTCATGCGCGGCGAGAGCCACGAAGGCGAGGGGGAGTTCGCCCTCGACCGCTGAAGGAGATGGCTCGGACGATTTGAGCATCGTGCTCAACACCGGGAACTAGCGCCAGCCGAAGACCTGGATCATGGCCGGCGTCATGATGACGACGAACAGCACCGGCAGGAAGAACAGGATCATGGGCACGGTGAGCTTCGGCGGCAGCGCCGCGGCTTTCTTCTCGGCCTCGTTCATGCGTTGGTCGCGGCTCTCCTGGGCGAGGACGCGCAAGGCTTGACCCAGCGGGGTTCCGTAGCGCTCGGCCTGGACCAGGGCCGTCACGACGGACTTGACCGGCTCCAGTCCCGTCCGCGAGCCGAGGTTCTCGTAGGCGAGGCGCCGTTCCGGCAGATAGGACAGTTCCGCCGTGGTCAGGGCGAGTTCCTCGGCAAGGGCGATCGATTGCGTGCCGATCTCTTGCGCGACCCGACGGAACGCGGCCTCGATCGACATGCCGGACTCGACGCAGATCAAGAGAAGGTCGAGCGCGTCGGGCCAGGCGAGCCGGATCGCGGCCTGGCGCTTCTTGGTGGCGTTGGCGAGGAAGATCTCGGGCGCCTTGAATCCCACATAGGTGGCGACGGTCACGCCGCCGATCAGGATCATGGTCGGCTGGTCGATGGCCCTGAGGACGAACAGGTAGACGATCGCGAACAGGAGGCACCCGACGGTCATGACAAGGCGGAAGAACAGGAAGGCGACCTCGGCCTGAGGGCCGCGAAACCCTGCCATGGTCAGCCGCTGCTTGGCATTGTCCGTGCCGAGCCATTTGCCGAGCTGGAACTGCTCGACTACCTGCTTCATATAGGCCTTGGGCTGCCGCCGCAGCGAGATGGCCGGTTCCTTGGCGAGGCGTTCGCGCTCGCGCGCCCGGATGCGCTCGCGCTCGAGCGCGACGGCCTTCATGCGCCGGCTCAGATCGCCTTTCTCGAGAAGCGGCATCGCCAGCGTGATCACGGTCGCTGCGGCGGCGACGGCCGCAAGCGTCCGCGCCATGAATTGGGCGTCCGTCAGATTGGCGTAGAGCAGGTCGACGATCATCGTTGAGAACCTGACTGGTCCGGTCGTGTCAGAAGTTGAAGCTGATCATTTTCTTCATGACCAGCATGCCCAAGG
>DASQLE010000195.1:0-8406 GCA_035630175.1 Beijerinckiaceae bacterium | reverse complement strand
GATGGGCGAGGTCGCGCAAGGCCCGACCGCCGCCGCCATCGCCAACGCCGTCGCCCGCGCCCTCGGCGTCCGCCTGCGCGACCTGCCGCTGACGCGCGAGCGCCTCCTGGCGGCGATGCTGGCGGAAAAGTGACGCCCCCTCGTGGGGCGGGCCGCTTGGAGAGCGGGTGACGAGAATGGCGCTTGTATCCGCGCTGGCGCACGAGGGCTTTCGCCGCGCTTGATTTTTCGCCCCGACCCGGCTCGGCCTAGTCCGCTCTCCCCGGCAGGGAGGAGGCAAGATCAGCCTCTGCGCTTGAGGCCCGCCATCGCCTCCAGCACTTCGCAGACGGCGGCCGTGTCGTGGCCGGCATGGCCACGCGCCATGGCCGAGGCATAGACCGGCAGGGTGGCGCTGAGGAGCGGTGTCGGGCAGCCGAGATCGGCCGCGAAGCGGCCGATGATGGCCATGTCCTTCTGCCAGGTCGATACCTTCATGGTCGCCGGCTCGTAGGTGTTGTCGGCCATCATGGGCGCGCGCAACTCGAAGACGCGCGAGTTGCCGGCTCCCGGCGTGATCAGCCCGATGATCTGGTGCGGGTCAAGCCCGGCCTTCATGCCGAGCACCATGGCTTCGGCGGTCGCGACGTTGTGGATCGCGACGAGAAGGTTGGCCACGTATTTCATGCGGCTGCCGTTGCCGAAGGCGCCGAGATCGTGCGCCTCCTTGGCGAAATCGGCAAAGAGCGGCTTGAGCTCGGCGATGCTGGCCGTGTCGCCGCTCGCATAGACCACGAGGTCCTTGGTGCGCGCCTGCGCGCCGGTGCCGCTCAACGGGCAGTCGAGGCAGACGTGCCCGGCCGCGCGGAAAGCCGCTTCCGCCTCCAGCTTGTCGTCGAGCGTCAGCGTGCTCGTCTCGACGACGACGCGCCGCTCGACGCGGGCAGCGGCGAGGCTTTGGGCGGTCGCGTGAAGCGCCGCCGGGCTCGGCAGGCTCGTGATGATGACCGGCGCGCTCCGCGCAAGCGCTGCGAGATCGTCGACGGTCTCGATGCCGTCGGCGGCAAGCTCCGCCCGGCGCGCCGCCTCGATGTCGAAGCCGACGACGCGGCGGTCCGCGGCGGCGAGATTGCGCGCCATGGCGCCGCCCATGATGCCGAGACCGACGACGCCGACGATGGCCTTCATGGCTCCCCCTTTGTGCGACGCGCCGTTCGGACGTCAGGGCGTCCGGTCCTCGCGCCAGAAAATGAACTTGCGATCAGCCCATTCGAGCAGGAAGAAGCCGATCGCCCCGATCGCGGCGAGGATGACGATGACCGCGAAGGCGCGGTCGATGCGCAGCTGGAAATTGTAGAGGTTGAGCAGATATCCGAGACCTTCCTGGGCGCCCACGAACTCGCCGACGATGGCGCCGATCACCGCGAAGGTGAAAGCCGCCTGCACGCCGGCGAAGATCACCGGCAGGGCGTGCAGGAACGACACCTTGTAGAATACCTGGAGGGGCGTCGCCTTGAGGGAGCGCATCAGCTTGCGGGCTTCCGCCGGCACCGATTCCAGACCGACCATGGTGTTGATGAGCACCGGGAAGAAGGCGATGACGACGGCCATGACGACCTTCGAGGTCTGGCCGAAGCCGAACCAGGCGATGAAGAGCGGCGCGAAGACGATCTTCGGCGTCGCCTGGAAGCCGACCACGAACGGATAGGTGAGACGCCGAGCCGCCGGCCACACCGCCAGCGCGATGCCGATGCCGAGCCCGAGCAAGGTGCCGATGACGAAGCCGAGCACGATCTCGTTGAGCGTGACCATGAGGTGACGCATGAAGAAGGGCTGCACGACGAGCGTGTACAACGCCTCGGCGACGCTCGTGAAGCGCGGCAGGATGATCGGATTGATGAGGCCCGCTGCCGGAAGCAGCTCCCACAGGGCGATGATGGCGAGGCCGATCCCGAGGGCGCCGAGGCGGTAGGTCCAGTCGCTGCGGCGGCGCGCGGCGCGGTCGATCGCCAAAGGGGACTCGCTCATGGCGCGGCTCACGTCTGGATATGGCGGCCGAGGCGGTTGCGCACCTCGAAGATCAGATCGGCGAAGGCGCTGTCGTGCATGGTGCGGATCTCGCGCGGGCGCGGCAGCGTGACGTCGACGATGCCCGACACCTCGCCCGGCCGCGGCGTCATCACCACGACCTTGTCGGACAGGAATACCGCCTCGTTGATGTTGTGGGTGACGAAGATGCAGGTGATGCCGGCCGATTGCGTGATGCGCATCAATTCGAGGTTCATGGCCTCGCGCGTGAACTCGTCGAGCGCCCCGAAGGGCTCGTCCATGAGGAGGATTTCCGGCTCGTAGGTGAGCACGCGGGCGAGCGCGACGCGCTGCTGCATGCCGCCGGAGAGCTGCTTCGGATAGGCCTTCATGAAGTCCTTGAGGCCGACCGCCTCGATCACGGAGCGGGCCTTGTCGCGGACGGCGTCGGGCTTAAGGCCGTAGACTTCGGCCGGCAGCAGAACGTTCTTCTCGACATTGCGCCAGGGCAGCAGCACGGGCGCCTGGAACATGAAGCCCATCTTGCGCGACGGCTCGGTGATGGGCTGCCCGTGCACGTGCACCTCGCCCGAGGTCTTGGGGAGGAGGCCGGCGATGATGTTGAGGAGCGTCGACTTCCCGCAGCCGCTCGGGCCGACGAAGGACACGAACTCGCCGGCGTTGACGGCGATGTTGACGTCGCGCAGCGCCGTGACCGTGCCTTGCGCGATCTGGAACGTCTTCGACAGCGCGCGGGTCTCGACGACGACGGGGGAGGAGGCCCGCTGGAGGGCCTCCTCGCGTCGGGGTTGCAACAGCGTCGGATCGGTCACTTCAGAGCGTTGCGGTCGAACTTGTTGATGTCGGCGAGAAGCGACGAGTCGAGCGCCTTATCAAGGTCCACGTCCTTCGGCAGGGCGCCTTCCTCGGCTTTCCCCTGGCGCAGGAAGTTGTGGTAGTTCTGGAAGCCTTGCTTGAAATGCGCGCCGAGCGGCTCGTTGGCGAGTTCCTGCGGCGGCGTCGTCAACGTCTGGATCGCCTTCCAGCCGTATTTGACATAGTTGTCGTTCTCGAACTCTTCCGGCCCGAGCTTCTTGGCCATGGCGAGGGCGCGGTCCGGATCCGCCTTGACGTAGGCGATGCCCTTGGCGGAGGCGCGGGCGAAGCGGATCATCTGGTCGCGCTTCTTCTCGAGATTGGCCGCCGTCGTGACCATGCCGTTGGCGGGATATTTCTGCGCGTCCGGCGGCAGGATGACCCTCACCGCAAAGCCGGTCGCCTCGATGCCGGCGATGTCGAACACGCTCGACGAATAGGCGTCCACCCGCCCGGCCTGCAGGGCCTGAATGGTGAGCGCCGATCCCTCGCCGACCGGCACGATCTTGACGTCGCGCCCGTCCTCGAGACCGGCCCCGCGCAGCACGGCGCGGACGAGCGGCACCTCGCCGCCGGACAACTCCGAGACGCCGACGCTCTTGCCCTTAAGGTCGGCGACGCTCTTGATCGGCGACTTGTCGGGAACCACGAGCGAGAAGACGTTCGCGTATTCATACGAGAAGATCCAACGCAGGTCGTGGCCCTGCGCGACCGCGTTCAGATAGGCGGCGGGGCTTGGCAGCGCCGCATCGACGTTGCCGGCGATCAGCTGGCGCAAGGCGGCGCTCGAGCCGTTCGACACCTCGAAGCGGACGTCGAGCTTCTCGTCCTTATAATAGCCGAGCTGCTGGGCGATGTAGAACGGGTGGTATTGCAGGACGCTCTTCACCGGGAACATGAACGTGAGCTTGTCCTGCGCGTAAGCCGCCGCGGGGGCCGCCATGGCGGCAACCACGGCCAGCGTGCGTATCGACGTCAGCAGACCTTTGAACATGCCTTCCTCCGTTGTTTGCGCGACTCGTGTCGTCTTGTGGTTCGTTGCATCCGGTTGCGGGCGCCGCGAGCGATAAAGCCCGGCCGGCATGGCTTGTCGACGTTAGGCGCAGCCGGTCGGGGCGGGCAATTAGATGATGTGGTCGGTCCGATCAGCTTTCCTGATGAACTGGCTTCCTCCACGAGGAGAACGGACGCGATGCCGACGCGGTCGTGAGTCTCTTGCGGGCGGTCCGAGCCATGATAGTGATCGCCGGAAGACGGGGTCAATGAGGGGGCGCTCTCATGCGCATCGGAATTGCCGGGCTCGGCCGCATGGGCGCCGCCATGGCGGCGCGCCTCATGGAGGTGGGCCATGAGGTGACCGTCTGGAACCGCTCGCCGGACAAGACGAAGCCGCTGACCGATGCCGGCGCTGCTGCGGCCGCGACGCCGTCCGAGCTCGCGGGGCGCGTCGAGGCGATCATCACCATCCTGACCGACGCCGAGGCGGTCGACGCCGTTTATCGCGGCCCGTCCGGGCTGCTCTCGGAAAATCTCGACGGCAAGCTCGTCATCGAGATGAGCACCGTGCAGCCGGAGACGGAGATCGCGCTGGCGCAGGAGGTGCGCGCCAAGGGCGCCGCGTTTGTCGAATGCCCCGTTGGCGGCACCACCGGACCGGCGCGGGCCGGCAAGCTCATCGGCCTCGTCGGCGGCGAGGCCGCGGACGTGGCGCGGGCGCGGCCGATCCTCGAGGGGCTCTGCCGCCGCATCGAGGCTGTCGGCCCGGTCGGCGCCGGCGCCAGCATGAAGCTCGCCATCAACCTGCCGCTGCTCGTCTTCTACCAGGCGCTCGGCGAGGCCTATGCCCTGTGCCGCCACCTCGATCTCGACCGCAGCGCCATGATGGACCTGTTCGCCGACACCTCGGGCGCGCCCAACATGCTGAAGCTGCGCGCTCCGGCCATCGCCGCCTCCCTGTCGGGAGAGTTTCCGGCGACGCCGACCTTCGACCTCGATTCGATCCGCAAGGATCTGCGCACCATGCTGGCGGAGGGCGAAGCGCGCGGCTTCGACCTGCCCCTCGTGCGGCGGGCGCTCGCCGTCTACGACGAGGCGAGCGCTGCGGGCTGGGGCAAGCGCGACGCGGCGAGCCTGCCTGCCTTCTGGTCCAACCGCGCGCAAGATCACGATGCACTTTGATTGAATCAATCAAAACGCATGAACGTGATCGATTCCAAGAAGTTGAGCATGATGTTCTTCCGAAAAGTGGTGTCCACTTTTCGGCATCATGCTCCTGAGCTCGTCCACCATCATGTCAGGAGGTTCCGATGCCCGCTCTCACCCTCGCCCAGGCGAGCACCATCATCGACGCTGCCCTTAAGAAGGGGCGCGAGCTGAAGCTCGCCCCGCTCACCGTTGTCGTGCTCGATTCCGGCGGGCATCCGGTCGCCCTGAAGCGCGAGGACCGTTCCGGCATCATGCGCGTCGACATCGCCACCGGCAAAGCGTGGGGCGGCCTCGGCATGGGCTTCGGCAGCCGCGAATTGTTCGACCGCTCGTCCAAGCAGCCGATGTTCATCACGGCCCTCGCGGCGCTCAGCCAGGGGCGCATGGTGCCGGTGCCGGGTGGCGTCCTTATCCGCGGCGGCGACGACGAGGTCGCCGGCGCGGTCGGCATTTCGGGCGACACCTCCGACAACGACGAGACCTGCGCGATCGCCGGCATCGAGGCGGCCGGGCTCAAGGCGCAGACCGGAGCGTCGGCTTAACCGCACGCGCGTCCCTTGTCATCACCGGGCTAGTCCCGATGATCCCGATCGGAAAGGCGCATGCCCTCTTCGTATCGGGATGGCCGGGACAAGCCCGGCCATGACAATGAAGCTCCGTGCAGGTTACGGGAACGGTTCGGGCGCGCCGTCGGGAAGCGGAACCTCGAAAGCGACGATCGTCATCGAGATGAGCCCATAATAGCCGAGAATGCCGACGAGCTCGACGACGCCGCGCGCGCCGAGTTCCCTTTCGGCGCGCCGGTAGGTTGCGTCAGACACCTTGCGCTCGTGCAGGAGCTCGTGCGCAAAGGCGTGAACGGCGGCCTGGTCGGTACGCTCGAAACGCGGCGGCCGGCCGGTGCGGATCGCCTCGACCGCGTCTGCATCGACGCCCGCCTTGATGGCGATGGGCGCATGCACGGCCCATTCGAACCCGGCCTTCCAATAGGCGCCGGTGGTGATGATGGCGAGTTCCGACAGGCGCGGCGGCAAGGTCGTGCCGTAGCGGCAGAAGGCGCCGAGAGCCTGCGACCGATCCGCCAGCTCAGGCGAGTTGAGCCACACCCGCAACGGCCCCTGCACGACGCCGCGCGGTCCCGACAGGATGGCGTCGTGGACGCGACGCTGCTCGGGCGTGAGCTGTTCGGGAACGAGGTCGGGGAGACGCGGCATGCGGGTGCTTTCGGAGGGACGTTTGTTATGAGGCGACCGGCGAGACCTGGACGGGAGCGTTGCCGGCCGCGGAGCGATAGACCGCTTCGAGCACGGCGACGTTGCCGATCTTCTGCGCGTCCGTGAAGATGTAGGCGCCGCTCCCTTCGGCAGCGCGGGCGAAGGCCTCGAGATTGGCCCGCACCGTGTCGGACCATTCGTAGTCGCGCGTCTCAACCCGCCCGTCGCGGTGCTGCAAGGTGAGCGTCGTCGAGCCGGGCGTGTCGGGATGGCTGAGATTGCGCACCTCGACCCATGCCTCGGAGCCGAACACCGTGAACTTGATGTAGAGCGGCGTTACCAGGATGGCGTTGAAGGTGCCGGTCGCGCCGGACGCGAAACGGACCTGCGCCGAGATCACGTCGCCGGTTTCTTTGTAGGCGACGCGGCTGGTCGTCACGGCGTAGACCTCGGAGATCGGGCCGAACAGATAGGCGAAGAGGTCGGTCAGGTGGATGCCCATGGCCGTCATGCCGGCGGCTGGGGCGTCCTTGGGAGAGGCGCGCCAATCGCCCTCCGGCACGTTGGCGAGCTTGTCGTGATTGAAATGCGCCTCCGCATGCATGATCGTGCCGAGCACGCCGTCGTCGACCAGCCGCTTCACCTCGACGATGGCCGGCTCGTAGCGGCGCTCGTGGCCGATGCCGAGCATGACGCCCGCCTTCCGGCAGGCTTCGACCGAGCGCTCGGCATCGCGCCGCGTCAAGGCAAGAGGCTTTTCGCAGAACACATGCTTGCCGGCGCCCGCCACGGCGAGCACCTGCTCGGTATGCACCGAATGCGGCGTGCACAGGATGACGGCGTCGATCGCGGAATCGCCGAGCACATCGGTAAAGTTCGTCGTGAAGCGCAGGCCGTGCTCGGTCGCGAAGCCCTCCTGGGCCGGATTGGCCTCGACCGCCACGACGATCCGCAGCGCATCGGAGTCCTTCATGCGCCGAACCATGTGCTTGCCCCACCAGCCGAGCCCGACGATTGCGGCGCGGATCATGGTTGTCCTCCCGGTTTTGGCTGCGCGGCACGACCCTGCGGCCCCGCGCTGTGCCATCGCGGCCGCCGCGGATCAACTCTCCCGATCAGGCACGATCGGCGAGGGCGGAATGGGTGCAGTAACGCCCGGCGCTGAAGATGAGCGGCTCGCCGTCGCGATAGGTGGCGCGGTGGACGCGGCCGATGAAGATGATGTGGTCGCCGCCGACCACCGTGTGCTCGGTCGAGCATTCGAAGCTCGCCAGCACGTCGTGCAGCACCGGACAGCCGCCGAGGCCGCTGCCATGCGCGGTCGCCGCGAACTTGTCTTCGGCCGGGGTCGCGAAATGCCGCGACAGGTGGGACTGATCCGCCGCCAGGACGCTGACGGCGAAATAACCCGCGTTCTGGAAGTTCTTCAACGACGGAGCGTTCTGGCGGAGGCTCCACAAGACGAGGGGCGGATCGAGCGACACTGCCGAGAACGAATTGGCCGTGAGCCCCTCCAGCTTGCCGTCGACCGTGCGCGTCGTGATCACGGTCACGCCGGTCGCGAAGCGGCCGAGTGCCTGGCGGAGATGGCGCTGGTCGACCACGTCCTGCTCGAAGGAGATGCTGTGCACCGTCATCGTGTCTCCCTGGGCCACCGTTCCGCCCGGACTCGCCCCTTCAATGTAGGGCGGCACAGCCAGTGTCCAAAATAATATGATCTGCTAAGATCGATCACAAATTCGGATAGGTGGTTCATGTCCCGCAGCGTCCGCGATATCCGCCTGTTCATCGCTGCCTACGAGGAACGCTCGTTCACGGCCGCGGCCGCCCGCGAAAACGCAACCCAGTCAGGGGTTTCGCAGCATATCCGCAAGCTCGAGGAGACGTTTGGGGTGAATCTCTTCTCGCGCGAGAAGGGCCGCGTCATGCCGACCCCGGCAGGGGACAGCTACTACCGCCGCTGCCTCGACGTGCTGCGCGCCCACGAGGCAGCCGACCGGTCCGTGCGCACCTACGCGACCGGCCTCGACGGCGACATCGTCATCGGCTTGATGCCGACCATGACGCGCTGCGCGCTGGCGCCCGTGCTGGCGCGCTTCACCGA
>DASQLE010000194.1:0-4755 GCA_035630175.1 Beijerinckiaceae bacterium | reverse complement strand
GTGCCGATGCCCTTGGCCCGCGCTGCTTCCAGGCTGGCGGCGTTGTCGTCGCAGGCAACGACCTCGGCGCCGCCTGCCTGCAGGGCCAGCGCTGTCACGAGGCCCGACCCGCCGAGCCCGAACAGCGCGACCGTCTTGCCGGCGAAGGTGGTGACAGGCGTCATCGCCTCACCGCAGCTTGAGGGTCGCGAGCCCGACCAGCGCGAGCAGGAAGGAGATGATCCAGAAACGGATCACGATCTGCGGCTCCTTCCAGCCTTTCTGCTCGAAATGGTGATGTAGGGGCGCCATGCGGAAGACACGCTTGCCGGTGAGCTTGTAGGAGGCGACCTGGATGATCACGGACAAGGCCTCGACGACGAACAGACCGCCGACGATGGCGAGCACGATCTCGCTCTTCGTCGCGACCGCGATCGTGCCCAGCATGCCGCCGAGGGAGAGCGACCCGGTGTCGCCCATGAACACCTGCGCCGGGGGCGCGTTGAACCAGAGAAAGCCGAGCCCGGCCCCGATCAGAGCCCCGCAGATGACGGCGAGCTCGCCGGCGCCGAGCACGAAGTTGATCTGCAGATAGTTGGCGAAGATCGTGTTGCCGGTGAGGTAGGCGACGAAGCCGAAGGTGCCGGCGGCGATCATGACGGGCACGATCGCAAGCCCGTCGAGACCGTCGGTGAGGTTGACCGAGTTGCCGGCGGCGACGATCACGAAGGCTGCGAACAAGATGTAGAACCAGCCGAAATCGACGAGAACGTCCTTCAGGAGCGGCACCGCAAGCTTGTTCGACAAACCGGGCGGCGCGATCAGCGCGATCATGATGCAGGCCACGATCGCGATCACCGCCTCGAGGGCCAGCCTCGATCGGCCCGAGAAGCCCTTATGGCTCTGCTTCGTCACCTTGAGGTAGTCGTCGTAGAAGCCGATCGCCCCGAAGCCGAGGCCGACGAAGAGAACCGACCAGACGTAATTGTTGGCGAGATTGGCCCATAGCAGGATCGACACGATCACGCCGGCCAGGATCATGAGCCCGCCCATGGTCGGCGTGCCCCGCTTGGTGAGAAGATGCGATTGCGGCCCGTCCTCGCGGATCGGCTGGCCCTTGCCCTGCTTCAGGCGCAGAAGGGAGATGATCGCCGGGCCGAACCAGAACACGAAGAGGAGCGCCGTCGCGATCGCGCCGCCGGTCCGGAAGGTGATGTAGCGGAAGACGTTGAGCGGGTTCAGAAAGGCGCTGAAATCGGCGAGAAAGGTCAGCATTCAGATCATCACCTTTTCGACGCCGCGGCTCTGGCGTTGCCCGCAAATCGCTCTTTCAGAGCTTCCACGATCGCTCCCATGCGGATGCTGTTCGATCCCTTGATCATGACGACGTCGCCGGGCCGCACCGCCGCCAGAACTGCGTCCTTGAGGTCGGCGCCCCTGGCCGCATAGGCGCCGCGCCGGTCGCGCGGCAGCGCCTCGAACAGGTTTTCCATGAGGGGCCCCGCCGCGAAGACGAGGTCGACCCGGTGCTCGGCGATCGGCTCGACCAGCCCGCGATGCAGGCTCGCTCCCTCGGGACCGAGCTCCAGCATGTCGCCGAGCACGGCGATGCGGCGTCCGCGGAAGCCCGGCTCGGTCTGCCCCAAGGTCGCCAGCGCGGCGCGCACCGAGGCGGGATTGGCGTTGTAGCTCTCGTCGATGAGGACGAATTCGCCTCCGGCATCGAGCACCGTGCGCTCGCCGCGCCCGATCGGCGGCTTCAGGTCGCCGAGCGCGAGCGTCGTCAGGGCGAGGTCGCCGCCGAGCGCCTTAACAGTGGCGAGGATGCTGAGCGAGTTCAGGGCCATGTGCCGCCCCGGCGTGCCGAGCCGGTAGATGACCGGCGTGCCGAGAACGCGCGCCTCGACCACCGAGAGATCGGCCTTGAGGATGATCCGCTCGGCCCGCACGTCGGCCTGGGGATGCTCGCCGAAGGTGAGGATGCGCCCGCCCGGCGAGGCGGCGGCGTGGGCGCGGAGGCGCTCGTAATAGGGATTGTCGCGATTGAGGATGGCGGCGCCGCCTTGCTCGAGGCCCTCGAAGATCTCGCCCTTGGCGTCGGCGATGCCCCAGATCGAGCGGAAATACTCGATGTGGACCGGCTCCACCGTCGTGACGACCGCCACCTGCGGCCGCACGAGTCGCGTCAGCGGCGCGATCTCGCCCGAGTGGTTCATGCCGATCTCGAAGACGCCGAAGGCGCTGCTCCGCGGCATGCGGGCCAGGGTCAGGGGCACGCCCCAGTGATTGTTGTAGGAGGCGAAAGCGGCGTGCGTGGCGCCCTGGCGCGACAGGACGAGGCGCATCGCCTCCTTGGTGCTCGTCTTGCCGACGGAGCCCGTGACGGCGACGACCTGCGCGCTCGTCCGGGCGCGGGCGCGGGCGGCGAGACCGCGCATGGCCCCGAGCACGTCGGGCACGACGATCAGCGTCCCGCTGTCCACGAAGTCGGGCGCCCGCGCTTCGGCGACGACCGCCGCGGCGGCGCCCTTGGCGAGAGCGTCGCGGACGAAGTCATGGCCGTCGCGGGCGTCGCCCTTGATGGCGAAGAACAGGTCGCCCGCCTTGAGGGTGCGCGTGTCGATCGAGATCCCGGCCACCGGGCCGATCTCGTCCGTGATCCAGCCGCGCGTCGCGGCGGCGATCTCATCCCGTGTCCAGAGCGGTCCGCTCATCCGTGCGCTACCCGTGCGATGGCTGCCCGCAGGACCTCGTGGTCCGAGAACGGCAGGGTGCGGTCGCCGATGATCTGGCCGGTTTCGTGACCTTTTCCGGCGACCACGAGGACATCGCCCGGCCCAAGCGCGGCGACGGCCGCGCCGATCGCCTCGGCGCGGTCGCCGATCTCGCGGGCGCCCGGCGCTCCCGCCAGGATCTCGGCCCGGATGGCGGCCGGCTGCTCGCCCCGCGGATTGTCGTCGGTGACGATCACGATGTCGGCCCGCTCGCTGGCGATGCGGCCCATGACCGGCCGCTTGCCGCGGTCGCGGTCGCCGCCGCACCCGAACACGCAGACGAGGCGCCCCGACGTGAAGGGCCGCAGGGCGTCGAGGACGTGCTCGAGGGCGTCCGGCTTGTGGGCGTAATCGACGATGCACAAGGCGCCGCGCACCTCGCCGATCCGCTCGAGCCGGCCCGGAACGCCCTTGAGATGCGCGAACGCGGCGAAGACCGCCTCGGCCGCGTCGTCACCCTCCGCGGCGAGCACCAGCCCGGCCGCCAAGAGGGCGTTTTCGGCCTGGAAGTCGCCGACGAGGGGAAGCGCCACGTCGAAGGGCAGGGCCGGGGCGCCCGCCCGCTGGAACAGGACCGACAGGCGCTGGGCGAAGCCGTCGCGCGCGGCACCCGCCAGCTTCAGCGTGTCGCCGGCCCGGCCCGTGCTCAGGACGCGCAGGCCGCGGGCGGCCGCCGTCTCGAGAAAAAGCGCCGCGAGGGCTCCGTCGGCGTTGACCACGGCCGCCGCATCGTCCGGCAGGAGCGTCTCGAACAGCCGCAGCTTGGCTTGCCGGTAGGAGTCCATGGTCTCGTGGTAATCGAGATGATCGTGGCCGAGATTGGTGTAGCCGCCGGCCTTGAGGCGCACGCCGTCGAGGCGGCGCTGGTCGAGACCGTGCGACGACGCCTCCATGGCAAGATGCGTGATCCCCTCCCCGGCCAGACGGTCGAGCGTCTCGTGCAGGGTGAGGGGATCGGGCGTCGTCAAGGAGCCGTAGGCCGCACCGCCGGAGGTGAGAACGCCGAGGGTGCCGACGCTCGCCGCCGGATGACCGAGCGCGGCGAAGAGCTGGCGGGCGAAATCGGCGACCGAGCTCTTGCCGCTGGTGCCGGTCACGGCGACGACGGTGCCCGGCTGACGCGGGTGCAGGCGCGCCGCCGCCAGCGCCAGCGAGCGCCGCACATCGGGGACGGCAACGTAGGCGACCCGCTCGTCGAGGCCGGCCGGGCGCGCGCTCTCGCCGACGATGGCGACGGCGCCGGCCGCCACCGCCTGCGGGATGAACGCGCCGCCGTCCGCCTTGCTGCCCGGCACGGCGACGAACACCGAGCCCGGCGTCACCTTGCGGCTGTCGGAGGCGAGGCGCGACGCCGTCACCCCCGCGGACGGGCCGCCGCGCGCCTCCGGGAAGAGGTCGCCGATCGTCGCGGAGCGGCCGTTCATGGCCGATATCCCTCCCCTTCAGGGGAGGACCGAGTGCGGAGCACCGGGGTGGGGCCACGCCGTGTCAGGATATGGCGCACAGAACTCGGGTGTTCCCGATCTCTGCATCGATGCGCAAGTCGGAAACATCCGACTTGCGCGCCATGACCCCACCCGGCTCGGATGCTGCCGCATCCGAGTCCGCCCTCCCCTGAAGGGGAGGGATTGGGTGCATCCGAGCTCATCGCGAGCCCCAGGCGCCGAGGCGCACCATCGACGGGAAAGGCTCCGCCGGCGGGTCGAAATGCGGCGGCAGACCGAGCAGCGGCGCCACGCGCTCGACGATCGCGCCCGTCACCGGCGCCGAGTTCCAGGCCGAGGTGGCGACGCCTTGCGTTTCCGGCAGGCCCTGCGGCTCGTCCAGGACCGTGAGGAACAGGTAACGCGGCTTGTCGGACGGGGCGATGGCCATGAAGGTGGTGAGAAGCTTGTTCTTTGCATAGCGGCCGCCGACGACCTTCTCGGCCGTGCCGGTCTTGCCGCCGACGAAGTAGCCCGCCACCGCGGCGCGGCTTGCCGATCCGCGCTCCGCATTGAGG
>DASQLE010000193.1:0-3319 GCA_035630175.1 Beijerinckiaceae bacterium | reverse complement strand
ATGCGGCTCACCGTCACGACCTGGAACATCAACTCGGTCCGCCTTCGCATCGAGCAAGTGCGGCGCTTCCTCGCCGACGTGCAGCCGGATGTGCTGTGCCTGCAGGAGACGAAGTGCCCGGACAACTGCTTTCCCTTGCAGGCGCTGCAATCGTTCGGTTACCCGCACGTCGTGCAGGCAGGCCAGAAGGGCTATAACGGCGTCGCCACCCTGTCGCGCTTCTCCCTCTCCGACACCGAGGCGATGAACTTCTGCGAGCGCAACGATGCCCGCCACATCGGCGTGCGCCTCGGCCCGGATGCGGGGGCGGCGAGCGGCATCGCGATCCACAACTTCTACGTGCCGGCCGGCGGCGACGTGCCCGATCCGGACCTCAACTGGAAATTCGCCCACAAGCTCGCCTTCCTGGGGGAGATGCGCGCATGGGGCGCCGGCGCCCGCCCGGCGGCCGCGCCCGCCATCCTGGTCGGCGATCTTAATGTCGCGCCGCTCGAGAACGACGTGTGGAGCCACAAGCAGCTCCTCAACGTCGTCAGCCACACGCCGGTCGAGACCGACGCGCTTGAGACGCTGCGCCAGGAGGCGGGCTGGATCGATGCGGCCCGCCACCTCACGCCCGAGCCCGACAAGATTTACACGTGGTGGAGCTACCGCTCGCCCGATTGGCGCGCGGCCGACAAGGGCCGCCGGCTCGACCATATCTGGCTCTCAGCCGACCTCGCCGAGCCCTTGCGCGCCGTCGACGTCGCGCGCGAAACGCGGGGCTGGACGCGCCCGTCCGATCACGCGCCGGTCACGGCCATTCTCGAGCTGTAAACCGTCGCCGCCGGGCTCGGTTCACCCTTTCCCGCTCTCGTCGATGGTCAGGAGCTGCTGGCGCACGTTCTCGAGGCCGCTCGAGAGGCTGACGAGGTCCCGCACCAGCGCCTGATGCAGGACGGCTGCGGCGTTCGGATATTCCTCGAGCACCCGGCGCACCAGGGTGGGCGAGATGCGCATGACGCCGGACGCTTCCCGGGCCGTCGCCGTGGCGGGCCTGAGGTGGCGCAGGAAGAGGGCGGTCTGGCCGATCAGGGCGCCCGGCTCCGCCACAAAACAGGCGGGCGAGCCGTCCTCGCGGGCGTCGAGCGCGATAGCACCGCGCACGACCACGTAGCCGCCGTCGGCCCGCTCGCCTTTCGTGAACAGCACCTCCCCGGCCTTGAGGGCGCGCGATTCGGCCGCGAAGGCGATGAGCCGCATGGCGTCCATCTCCAGCTGCCCGAACAGTGGGGCGCGGGACAAGGCGGCGATGTCGTCCTCGAGGGCCATGACCTCCTGTAGCGCGCAATCGCGCCGAGAGGAATCCGGCAACCCCTCAGCGCCGCTTCCATGACGACGCGCTACGGCATGAGCTTGTAGCCGCCCGGCTCGGTGACCAGGATGCGGGCGCTCGACGGGTTGGTCTCGATCTTCTGACGCAGCCGGTAAATGTGGGTCTCGAGGGTGTGCGTCGTCACATGGGCGTTGTAGCCCCACACCTCCGACAGCAGGGTGTCGCGGCTGACGACCTTCGTGCCCGCCCGGTAGAGATAGCGCAGGATCGCCGTCTCCTTCTCGGTCAGCTTGAGCTTGGAGCCTTTCTCGCTGATCAGGATCTTGGCGCCGGGCCTGAAGGTGTAGGGCCCGATGCGGAACACGGCGTCCTCGCTCGCCTCGTGCTGGCGCAGCTGCGCGCGGATGCGGGCGAGCAGGACCGCGAACTTGAACGGCTTGGCGACGTAGTCGTTGGCGCCGGATTCGAGACCGAGCACCGTATCGGCGTCGCCGCCCTGCGCCGTGAGCATGATGATCGGTCCGCGGAAACCGTCCCGGCGCATCTGCCGCACCGCGTCGCGGCCGTCCATGTCGGGAAGCCCGACATCCATGATGCCGAGATCGATCCGCTCGGCCTTGATCAGCTCGGCGGCTTCGCCGGCCGTGCCGGCGGTGAGGATTTCGAAGCCATCGCTGAGGCGGAGCTGTTCGGCGAGGGTCTCGCGCAAGTCCTGATCGTCGTCGACGACAAGGAGCCGGGCGGCATTGGACATATTGACAATCAGCCCTTGCGCGGAGGAACGCGATGCACGGTTTCTAGACTAGTCATCTCAGGCTTGGCAGCAAGTGCCCCGACCCGCCGACCCCTTATCCACGCCAGCGCCCATCGAAGCATGAACCGCGCCACGCTCGACGTCATCCGGGTCTACCGCTCGCCCATCGACCACCGCCGGGGCCGGATTGTGGCGGGATCGTTGACGATCCCTTGCGCCCTGGGAAAGGGGGGAGCGACCCGCTCGAAACGGGAGGGGGACGGCGCCACGCCGCTCGGGCGGTTCCGCCTGCTGGGCTGCTTCTACCGCCCCGATCGCGGCCGGCGGCCCCCGACCCGCCTGCCCGTGGCCGCTTTGGGGCCGGCGGACGGTTGGTGCGACGACCCCGCCGATCGGCTCTACAACCGGCCCGTGCCCCTGCCCTATCCGGGCCGCCACGAGCGCCTCTGGCGCGAGGACCACGTTTATGACGTGATCCTTGACATCGGCTGCAACCGCGGGCCGATCGTCAAGGGACGCGGCAGTGCCATTTTCCTGCACCAGGCGAGGCCGGATTTCGCGCCGACGGAGGGCTGCATAGCGGTTCAGCCGCGCATGATGGCGCGGCTGCTGCAACGGATCGGGCCGAACACCCGCATCGAGATTATCGGTTAGATGAATCCTCGCCTTTAGGGGAGGGACAGGGCCGTTACGCTGGAGCCCAGCCCCGCTGCTCGGGGGCGCCGCTCCAAGCGGACCAGGGCAGGCGGGGCAGCCACCAGGGGCGGATGAAGTCGGTGAAGCGCCGGTCGACCCCGTGCGCCTCCTTGACGATTTCCCGAGCGATCCGCCGCGTCAGCGCCGTGGCGCCGCCCTCCCTCAGGACGGCGATCAGCCAATCGGCCATGTCCGGATCGACATAGCCGGTCGGGCGCGAGCCCCACACGGCGAAATCGACGACCGCGGCGACGACGAAGTCGGTCCAAGCGGAGTCGTTCTCCCGGATCGTGCGGGCGAGCTGGAGCAGGATCTCGGCCTCGACCCGGCTGCGCACGCCATCCGAGAAGATGACGCGCTCGAGGGTGCGGCGGTCGCCCTTGTCCATGCGCTTGGTCTTGAGCACGCGGCTAGCGAAGAAACGGAGCGAAACTCTGATCATCTGTCGACGCCTCCCCGAGTTTTCTTGTCTCGGTGTTGTGTCCTGTCCTGATGAGACAATGCGCGCAGCGCCTTCCGGGCCGCTTAAGAGGGAGGGTGAATCGGTGTTGAGG
>DASQLE010000192.1:0-4754 GCA_035630175.1 Beijerinckiaceae bacterium | reverse complement strand
CTATGACAGATTCGTGCCCGCGCCGGGACATGGGCTCGGCTTCAACGATCTCAAGATCATCGAATGCCGCCAGCTCATCGGCCGCATCCGGGGCGAAGAGGCGCGCATCCTCGATTTCGAGGACGGTCTTCGTATCGAGGTGACGGTCGATGCCATCGCCCGCTCCGCGCAGACGGGTAGCTGGGTGGAGGTCGCGGCCTCTCGAGAGGGTGCGTTGCGATGAAGCACGCCCTTCGGAGCCATTACCGAGGGTCCTCGTGCGAGCGCGTCGCCAGCCATAGAACGTGGCGTCGGCCGCTGCTGCCGTTGGCGTGCACGCGCATCTCATCGACGGCAAAGCCGGAGCGCTGCAGCCGCGCCTTGAACTTGCGATCGGGGCCGCCGGACCAGACGGCCAGGATCCCGCCCGGCCGCAGCGCATAGCGAGCCCGCCTCAGGCCCCAAATGTCGTAGAGCCGGTCATTGGCCCGCCGCGTCAGTCCCTCCGGTCCATTGTCGACGTCGAGCAAGACGGCATCGTACTGTGCCGGACCTGACTGGATGCAGCGGCTGACGTCCTCTACGCGCAGCTCGACGCGTGGGTCATCCAGGCTTCCGGCGAACAGCTTTGAAAGGGGGCCACGAGCCCAGACCACGACCGCCGGCACGATCTCCGCAACGACGACGCTGGCCTGCGGGCCGAGCTCGTCGAGGGCAGCGCGAAGCGTGAACCCCATCCCGAGTCCCCCGATCAGCACTCGCGCCCGCGCACGATCGCGAAGGCGGGCACAGGTCAATGTGGCCAACGCCTGTTCGGACCCGCGAAGCCGATTGTTCATCAGCTCGACCGTCCCGACTCTGATCGAGAACTCGTCGCCCCGCTGCATCAGGCGCAATACATCCTGCTCGCCGGGAACGGGGGCGGTGTCGAGGTGAACCCAAGGAATCAAGATATGCTCTCGCGCCAGCGTGCGCATGTGCGGCCCGAGGCGCGGCGGATCAATCCGTCGAGGACTGAAGGTGCCTCCATGAGGCTCGTTTCCGCTTTTCCCTTCCGCGTATGCATTGCTTTATGCTCTTATGCCCCAATCGCACATCCGGCCAGCGCCTGAGGGGGGCTCATCGGGGTGTCTCTCGTACTGGATGGCGTCAGCAAGGAGCTCGATGGGGAGGTTCACGTCGGCGACGTGTCGCTCACGCTCGGCAAGAGCTCCCTCAACGTCCTGCTCGGCGCGACGCTCGCCGGCAAGACCTCGCTGATGCGTTTGATGGCCGGGCTGGATCAGCCGAGCAAGGGGCGGGTCATCGTCGACGGACGCGACGTGACGGGATGGCCGGTGCAGCGCCGCAACGTCGCGATGGTCTATCAGCAGTTCATCAACTACCCCTCGCTCAGCGTCTACGAGAATATCGCCTCGCCGCTGCGCGTCGCGGGACTGCGCTCCGGCGAGATCGTGGATCGGGTTCGCCACGCGGCGAAAGTCCTGCGGCTCGAGGCGTATCTCGATCGCCGGCCGCTCGAGCTGTCGGGCGGGCAGCAGCAGCGCACGGCCATCGCCCGCGCCCTCGTCAAGCGCGCGGAGCTCGTGCTGATGGACGAGCCTCTCGCCAATCTCGACTACAAGCTTCGGGAGGAGCTGCGCGAGGAGCTGCCCCGCATCTTCGCGGCTTCCGGCGCCATCTTCGTCTATGCCACGACCGACCCCGCCGAGGCGCTGCTTCTCGGCGGCAACACGGCAACGCTGTTCAAGGGGCGGATCACCCAGTTCGGGCCGACCGCGCAGGTCTACCGCCGGCCGAAAGACCTCGTCACGGCGAAGGTGTTCTCCGATCCGCCGCTCAACACGATCCCCGCCGTCAAGACCGGACCGACGGTGACGCTCGACACGGGCATCGGCATGCGGGCGGCCGGAGCCTTCGCGACGGTGCCGGATGGACGATACACGGTCGGGTTCCGGGCGCATCATCTCGCCTTGGAACCGGCTGAATCGGACGGGATCGCGCTTGCGGGGGTCGTCTCGGTCGCGGAAATCACCGGTTCGGAGAGCTTCGTCCATGTCGACACCGGCGAGCATCGGTTCGTGGCGCACGTGCCTGGGGTTCGGCGGTTGGAGCCGGGCTCGGCCGTGACGGTCTATCCCGATCCGCGGCACCTGTTCGTCTTCGACGAGGCGGGCCGCCTGCGGGCCGGCGAACCGGACCGGCCGGCCTGAGGACCGCGCGCGATGGCACGGATCACCCTTGACCATCTCGCGCATTCCTACAGCGCCGATCCGCGCGGGCCATCGGACTATGCCTTGAAGGAGATCGACCACGTCTGGGAGCAGGGCGGCGCCTACGCCCTTCTCGGCCCGTCCGGCTGCGGCAAGACCACGCTTCTGAACATCATCTCGGGCCTCGTCATCCCGACGCGCGGGCGCATCCTCTTCGACGACAGCGACGTCACCGCCCTGCCGACGGAGGCGCGCAACATCGCGCAGGTATTCCAATTCCCCGTGGTCTACGACACGATGACGGTCGCCGGGAACCTCGCCTTCCCGCTCGTGAATCGGCGGGTGCCGCGGGATGTCGTCGCCGCCCGCGTCAAGGAAATCGCGGGGCTGCTCGGCCTTGAGCGTGTGCTGGAGCGGCAGGCGCGCAATCTGACGGCCGACCTTAAGCAGAAGATCTCGCTCGGCCGCGGGCTGGTGCGGGCAGACGTCGGTGCGATCCTGTTCGACGAGCCGCTCACGGTGATCGACCCGCATCTCAAATGGCAGCTGCGCTCGACGCTCAAGGATTTGCACCGCCGGCTCAACGTCACGATGATTTACGTGACCCACGACCAGACCGAAGCGCTCACCTTCGCCGACAAGGTCGTCGTCATGCACGACGGCGCCGTGGTGCAGATGGGCACGCCGGAGCAACTCTTCGAACGCCCCGCGCATACCTTTGTCGGGCACTTCATCGGCTCGCCCGGCATGAATATCCTGGCGGCCGAGGTCCAGGGCGCGACGGCGTGGCTCGACGGGCATGCGATCCAGCTGCGCAGGGCTTATCCGGCCTTGCCGACCGGCCAGCGCATCGAGATCGGGGTGCGGCCGGAATTCGTCCATCTGCGGCCGAAGGGCCTCGGCGTTCCCGTGCAGGTGAAGCGCATCGACGATACCGGGCGGTCGCGCATCGCCCGGGTCGAGCTCGCCGGCCAGCCCCTTGCCGCAAGCGTCGCCGACGCGATCGCCATCGAGGGAGGCGAAGGGTCGCTCGCCTTCGATCTCGCGCAGCTGCACGTCTATGCCGACGGCCACCTCGTCGCCGGCGAGCCGCTGGAGCGAGCGGCGCCGTGAAGACTGTCAACCAGAGGGCCTGGTTTCTGGTGCTGCCGGTCTTCGCGGTCGTGCTGTTCTCGGCCCTGCTGCCGTTGATGACGGTCGTGAACTACTCCGTGCAGGACAGCTTCGGCAATAACCAGTTCTTCTGGAACGGGATCGGCTGGTTCCAGGAGCTGCTGGACCCGTCGAGCCAGCTCGGCGAGCGCTTCTTCGACTCGCTCTGGCGCAACCTGCTGTTCTCGGCCATCATCCTCCTGATCGAGGTGCCGCTCGGGATCGTCGTGGCGCTGTCGATGCCGCGCCAGGGCTGGGCGGTGGCCTTCTGCCTTGTCGTCATGGCCTTGCCGTTGCTGATCCCGTGGAACGTGGTCGGCACCATCTGGCAGGTATTCGCGCGCGGCGACATCGGGCTCCTCGGTTATGCCGTCAACCGTCTCGGCATCGATTACAACTACACCGCGAGCCCGCTCGCGGCCTGGACGACCATCATCGTGATGGACGTTTGGCATTGGACGAGCCTCGTCGTGCTCCTGTGCTACGCCGGGCTCAAATCGATCCCGGACGCCTACTACCAGGCAGCGCGGATCGACGGCGCCTCGCGCTGGGCGGTGTTTCGCACCATCCAGCTGCCGAAGATGCGGCGCGTGCTCCTCATCGCCGTGCTCCTGCGCTTCATGGATTCCTTCATGATCTACACCGAACCCTTCGTGCTCACCGGAGGCGGGCCCGGCAACGCGACGACCTTCCTGTCGATCGACCTCGTGAAGCTGGCGCTCGGGCAGTTCGACCTTGGCAAGGCGGCCGCCATGTCGCTGGTCTACAACCTGATCATCCTGGCGATGTGCTGGGTTTTCTACACCGTCATGACCAATGCAGATGCGGTCCGCGGCCGGCGCACCGCCGTCGGTGAGGCCGCCGATGCGCCCGCCGCCGGAATTCCGCCGGCGGGCACGGTCGAACTCGATCGGAGGGCGGCGTAATGCGCGGCCGTGTCTTCATCCTCAGCCTCTACCTGCTCTTCCTGGCTTTGCCGATCTATTGGCTGGTCAACATGAGCCTCAAGACCAACGCGGAGATCACCACCGGCCTGACCCTGTGGCCGCGGGATCTCACCTTCGCGAACTACGCGAAGATCTTCACCGATTCGAGCTGGTACTCGGGCTACATCAACTCCCTGAAATACGTCGTCCTCAACACGCTCATCTCGATCGCCCTGGCGCTGCCCGCGGCTTACGCATTCTCGCGTTACCGCTTCATCGGCGACAAGCATCTGTTCTTTTGGCTGCTCTCGAACCGAATGGCCCCGCCGGCGGTGTTCGCGCTGCCCTTCTTCAATCTCTATTCGGCGGTCGGCCTGTTCGATACGCCATGGGCCGTGGCGCTCGCCCATTGCTTGTTCAACGTGCCGCTCGCGGTTTGGATTCTGGAGGGGTTCATGTCGGGCGTGCCGCGCGAGATCGACGA
>DASQLE010000191.1:0-3241 GCA_035630175.1 Beijerinckiaceae bacterium | reverse complement strand
CCTCGGCGAAGGGCAAGGCTTGAAGACGACGCAGATCAGGCTCGGCCCGGCGCGCCTGACGCATTGCATGCGCTGGCTCGGGCTCGCCAAGCGCTGCGTCGAGATCGCCGGGGACTACGCCGCGCGCCGCGCAGGTTTCGGGGTCAAGCTGAAGGACCGCGAAAGCATCCAGCTCATGCTCGGCGGGCTCGCCATGGATATCGAGATCGGTCGCCTTCTCGTCATGAAGGCGGCCTGGGAGCTCGACCGGGGCGGCTTCGCCCGCAAGGAGGTGTCGATGGCCAAGATCCACGTCGCCAACCTCCTGCACAAGGCCGCCGACACGGCCATCCAGATCAACGGCGCGCGCGGCTATTCCAGGGACACGGTGCTGGAATGGATCTATCGTTACGCGCGTCAGGCGCGCCTGGTCGACGGCGCCGACGAGGTGCATCGCATGGTGCTGAGCCGTTTCCTGGAGGGGGACGGCGCGGATTTCTGGCGCTGGCCGGCCGCACGCTGAGCAGGGAAGACGACGCACCGTGCAAGACGAGCCCCACCTGCGCCCGCGAGACGCCAATTTCCAGCCCTTGACGCCGCTCGATTTCCTCGAGCGCACGGTCTCGATTGTCCCCGACCAGCCCGCAATCGCGTGGCGCGACCGCCGTTGGACCTACCGAGGATTTGCCGAGCTTGTCGGCCGCATGGCGGCCGTCCTGCGCGCCGCCGGTGTCGGACGCGGCGACGTCGTCTCCGTCCTGGCGCAGAACCGGCCCGAATTGCTGGCCGCGCATTACGCCGTGCCGATGCTCGGCGCCGTCCTCTGCGCGGTCAACACGCGCCTCGATTCCGAGACGGTCGGCTACATCCTCGATCATTCGGAGAGCCGGCTGTTCCTCGTCGACCCTGGCTGCTCGGCGAACGCGCGCGAGGCGGCGCTCCGTTCAACCGTGCGCGCCCTGGCGATCGGCGATGGCGGCGACGCGTCGAGCCGCGACAGCTTGGACGCGCTCCTGGCCGCGGCCGCGCCGGAGCCGCTCGACACCAGCGCCGTCACGGATGAATGGCAGCCCATCTGCCTCAACTACACCTCCGGCACCACCGGACGTCCGAAAGGGGTCGTCTATCACCACCGCGGCGCCTATCTGAACGCGCTCGGCAACGTGCTGGAACTCGGCTTCACGCGAGAGACGGTCTATCTCTGGACCCTGCCCATGTTCCACTGCAACGGCTGGTGCCACAGCTGGGCCGTCACCGCGGCCGGCGGGACGCATATCTGCATCGACCGGCCCGATCCCGGCCTCATCTTCGACGCCGTCGAGCAGCACGGCGTGACGCATTTCTGCTGCGCGCCGGTGGTGCTCTACATGCTCCTCAACCATCCCGGCCGACCGCCGACGCTGTCGCGGCGCATCAAGGTCGCGACCGGCGGTGCGGCGCCGACGAGCACGCTGATCGAGCAGTTGGAGGCGCTCGGCATCGACCTCGTGCATCTCTATGGGCTGACCGAGTCGTACGGGCCGGCGACCGGCTGCGCCCTGCGCGGCGACTGGGACGTGCCGAGCGCCGCCGACAAGGCTCGTGCGCTCTCGCGCCAGGGCGTGCGCCACCCGACCGCCAGCCGCGTCCGGGTGATCGGCGAGAACGGGCAGGATGTCCCGCGCGACGCGTCGACGCTCGGCGAAGTCGCGCTCCGCGGCAACACCCTGATGGCCGGCTACCTCAAAGACGAGGCCGCCACCGAGGCGGCCTTCAGCGACGGCGCGTTCCGCACCGGCGACCTCGCCGTCATGCACGCGGACGGCTATATCGAGATCAAGGACCGGGCCAAGGACATCATCATCTCGGGCGGCGAGAACATCTCCAGCCTCGAGATCGAGACCGTCCTCTACCGTCATCCGGCCGTGCTCCTGGCGGCGGTCGTCGCCGCGCCCGATCCGAAATGGGGCGAGGTGCCGTGCGCCTTCATCGAGATCAAGCCGGGTTTCGCGCTGCCTCGTGCGGACGACCTGACAGCCTTCTGCCGGGAGCGGCTCGCCGGCTTCAAGGTGCCGAAGCGGTTCGTGTTCCGCGAGCTGCCCAAGACGGCGACCGGCAAGATCCAGAAATTCGCCCTGCGCTCCGCGCTGACCGCGTCAGGCTAGGATGCGCACGCAAGGCCTGGACTTCGAGCCGGACCGGCTCGACCGTTATCTCAAGTCGGCTCTCCCCGACCTCAAGGGCAACGCGCAGATCGAGCGCGTGCCCGGCGGGCAATCGAACCCGACCTTTTTCGTTACCTACGGCGCGCGCCGACTCGTCCTGCGCAAGCAGCCCACCGGAGCGCTGCTGCCGTCGGCGCACGCGGTCGATCGCGAATACCGGGTCATGACGGCGCTCGCCCGCACGGACGTGCCGGTTCCGAAAACGATCCTGTTCTGCGGGGATCGCGACATCGTCGGCACGCCCTTCTACGTGATGGAGCGGGTCGAAGGCCGCGTGTTCGACGATTGCGCCCTGCCGGGCGTCGCGCCGGACGAGCGTCGGGCGATGTATGTGTCGCTGGCGCGCACGCTCGCGGCTCTGCACGCCGTCGACCCGGCCGCTATCGGCCTCGGCGATTACGGCCGGGCCGGAAACTATTTCGCCCGGCAGATCGGCCGCTGGACGCGGCAATGGGAGCTCTCGCGAACCGCCGACAATGCCGATATCGCGCATCTCATCGATTGGCTCCCCCGCCATGTTCCGGCCGACGACGAGACCGCGGTCGCGCACGGCGATTACCGGATCGGCAACGTCATCTTCCATCCCGATGAGCCGGGCGTCGTCGCCATCCTCGACTGGGAGCTGTCGACCTTGGGCCATCCGCTTGCCGACCTGGCCCATAGCTGCATCGCCTGGCACTCGCGGCCCGAGGAATACGGCGGTCTCCTCGGCCTCGACCGCGCGGCCCTCGGCATCCCGGAGGAGGTGGAATACACGAACGCCTATTACGACGCGTCCCCCGGCGCGGCGCGCATGGCTCCGTTCCACCTCGCCTTCGCCCTCTTCCGTTTCGCGGTCATCTTCGAGGGCATCGCGGCGCGCGCCAAGGCCGGCACGGCGGCAGCCGCGAACGCCGCCGAGGTGGCGTATCTCTCCCGGAATTTCGCCGAACGGGCGGTCGACGTGATCGGGTCCGCCTAGCAAAATCCGACTTTATGCAGCAAATTGACTAAAGGTGCGAAACAAGAAAAGCGAGTTTGCAAGAGAGGCCGTCTGCCGCTGCTCGGGCCTGTTGCAG
>DASQLE010000190.1:0-2161 GCA_035630175.1 Beijerinckiaceae bacterium | reverse complement strand
GGTTCCGCCGTTGTCCGGCACCGATCGCGCGAGCCCCTCGATATCGGCGCTGGCGGCGATCAGGCCGAGATTGTCGCGCAGCCATTGCACGAGGGCGCCGGCGATGGCGATGGAGCCCTCGAGCGCGTAGACCGGCTTCGCCGCGCCGAACCGGTAGGCGAGGGTCGTGAGAAGCCCGCAGGTGGACGGGGAGGGCGTCTCGCCGATATTCATGAGCATGAAGCAGCCGGTGCCGTAGGTGTTCTTGGCTTGGCCGGGCTTGAAGCAGGCCTGGCCGACGAGCGCCGCTTGCTGATCGCCGAGGATGCCGGCGATGGGCAAGCCCGCCAGCGGCCCCACGGCCTCGCCATACACCTCGCTCGACGAGACGATCCGCGGCAGGCAGGTGCGCGGGATGTCGAACAGGCGCAGGATGTCGGCGTCCCATTGCAGCGTCTCGATGTGCATGAGCTGCGTGCGGCTGGCGTTGGTCACGTCGGTGACGTGGAGCCCTCCGCGCGGCCCGCCGGTCAGGTTCCAGACGAGCCAGGCATCGATCGTGCCGAACAGGGCGTCGCCGGCCTCCGCCTTCTCGCGCGCACCGGCGACGTGGGCGAGCAGCCAATGCAGCTTGAGGCCGGAAAAATAGCTCGCCAGCGGCAGGCCGGTCTTGGCGCGCAGGCGATCCTTGCCGCCGTCGGCCGCGAAACGCGCCACCAGGTCGTCGACCCGCGTGTCCTGCCAGACGAGTGCGTTGCCGAGCGGTTCGCCGGTACGCCGATCCCACAGAAGCGTGGTCTCGCGCTGGTTCGTGATGCCGATCGCGGCGAGGTCGCGGACGGTTAGGCCTCCGCCGTCGAGCGCCTCGCGTGCGACCGCCAGCGTATTGCGCCAGATCTCCTGCGGATCGTGCTCGACGAGGCCCGGCTTCGGGTAGATTTGCGCGTGCTCGCGCTGAGCCTGGGCGGCGATCGCACCGCCGCGATCGAACAATATGAAGCGCGTGCTGGTTGTGCCCTGGTCGATGGCGCCGACATAGTCCGGCATGTCCTATCCTCCCGCTTCTCCCGGCCGCGCCGCATAGACCGTGGTGGCGAAGGAGATCAGCGCCGCCACCGCCAGCGCAAGCCCGAGCGCCACGACGGCCCCGTAGCCGCCGCTCCAGCTCCAGACGAGTCCGAACAGCAAGGGGCCTGCCGCGCGCGCCAGGGTGGTCGGCGCCGCGATCATGCCCTGGATGGTGCCGTAATCCGCCCGGCCGAAGATCTCGCTCGGCAGGACGCCGCGCACGACGGTCATCATGCCGTTGGCGGCGCCGTAGAGCACGGCGAAGACCACGACGAGCCCCGACCCCGGCGCGACGAAGGCGAGCAGCGCGAAGGCGGCCACCGGGAGCACGATGGTGAGAAGCCCGACGCTTCGCATGCTGAGCCTGAACTCGGCGAAGGCGACAACGATCCGCGCCGCCACCTGCGCCGGCCCGATCAGCGAGAAGGCCGCCACGGCGACGCCGAGAGCGAAACCACGCTCGACAAGGAGCGGAATGAGATGCACCGAGAATCCGGTGAAAAGCATGCCGTTGAGGACGGCCGTCGCCATGAACCCCCAGAATGCCCGGCTCGCCAGCACCCGTCGCGCGCTGCTCGGCACTGGTCCCGCCGGTACAGCCGTCTGGACATCGTTCGGCCACCGCTCGCCGGGAATGACGACGGCGTGGATGCCGGCGCAGACGGCGATGTTGAGCCCGGCGAGCACTGTCAGGGCCATACGCCAGCCAAACGATTCGATCAGGAGATGCGTCACCGGCAGGAACACGGTGCTGGCCAGTCCACCGACCAGGGTCATGGCCGTAATGGCGCGCCGCGCGCGCGAGCCGACCGAGCGCGTGATCACGGCGAAGCCGGCCTCGTAGAGCGTGGCGCTCATGGCGAAGCCGAGGCCGATCCACACGGCCAGGAACGCCGCATAGCTTTCGATCCGCGCCCAGGCCAGCAGGAGGACGGCAGCCAAGACGGACCCGCCCGTCATGACGATGCGACCATAGCCGAGGTCGATGAGGCGGCCGACCGGCAGGGCGCCGGCACTCGATGCCGCAAGGCCGATCGAATAGGCCGCCGCGAGCTCGGGCTTCGACCAGCCGAGCTCACGCGTCATCGGATCCATGAACAGCGTGAAGGCGTAG
>DASQLE010000189.1:0-4900 GCA_035630175.1 Beijerinckiaceae bacterium | reverse complement strand
CTCGCCAGGGTGCGTTCCCTGCTGCGGCAGAAGGCGCTGCACGACACGGTCCAGGAGCAGGCCCGGGAGATCGCCGCGTGGAACGCCGAGCTCGAGGCCCGCGTGAAGGCGCAGGTCGCGGAGATCGAGCGGATGAGCCGGCTGCGCCGATTCCTATCGCCGCAGGTCGCCGAGATGGTGACAGCCGCAGGAGAGTATGTGCTGGAGAGTCACAGGCGCGAGGTGACGGTGGTATTCTGCGACCTGCGCGGGTTCACCTCCTTCGCCGAAAGCTCCGAGCCCGAAGAGGTCATGGCGGTGCTGCGCGACTACCACGCCTGTCTCGGCGCACTCATCCAGAAGCACGAGGGCACCCTGGAGCGCTTCGTCGGCGATGGGCTCCTGGTCTTGTTCAACGATCCCTTGCCGTGCTCGGACCACTCGGCGCGCGCCGTTGGCATGGCGCTGGAAATGCGGGACTGCATGGGAGCGTTGTCGGACGGCTGGAGGCGCCGCGGCTATGAACTCGGGTTCGGCATCGGGATCGCGCAGGGCTACACCACGCTTGGGCCGATCGGGTATGAGGGTCGGACCGACTATGCCGCCATCGGCAGCGTTCCGAATTTGGCTTCGCGACTATGCGACGAGGCCGCCCCGGGGCAAATCCTGATCAGCCAACGCGTATACATCTCGATTGAAGAGAAGGTGGATGTCACTCCGGTTGGCGATCTCACCCTGAAGGGTTTCCACCGGCCCGTTGGCGCCTACGACGTACGCCACTGGCGTGACGGAGCCACGAGGCCCGGTCAGGACCCTGCACGAGCTCTCACCGGCTCGGCAGGATCGAAAGCGAGATAAAAACAAAAGGGCCGGCTCGCGCCGACCCTTCTGCCCAAGCCCCCACGGCTCTGTTTGAAAGAGACCCTGCCAAGCCTGACGCGTCATGGCAAGACGGCAGCGATCACGGATCGTTCTTTCCAGCCGGGCGTGACCGCGCTGCAACAAGCCGTCGCGAGGCGGCGGCGCCCGGCTGTTCTCTCAGTATTTGCGCACGATCGGCGCCACCGGCACGGCCGGCGCGACCGGGGTGTCCCAGCGGTATTTGAGGGCCGCCGAGATGATGTCGACCTTCGACTCGGCGTCGGCGACGAACGGCAGCGGCACCGCCGCGCCGACGCCCGGGATCGCCGCGCGGACGAGGTCGTCGCGGCCTTCCCCGATGTTGATCTTCGAGTCGCTCACGAAGATATGCGTGTAGGCGACGTCGAAGGAGAGCCTGTCGTTCCACTTGTAGGTGGCGCCGAGCGAGGCCCAGACGCGATCGTTGTCGGGCAGGCGCGGCGTGCGGTTCTCGGCGGTGATCGGCGAGTCCTCGTAGGCGACGCCGGCGCGGATCGTCCAGCGGTCGGTCAGGTCGTATTCGGCGCCGCCCGAATAGAAGTAGCCGTCCTTGTAATTGAGGACGAGCTCGGTGATGAGCCCCACCGGACCGATGACATCGGGCGACGAGAGGCGGCTCCAGTTGGTCCATTCGAAGCCGGCATGCACGCGGAAATACGGCGTGAAGGCCTGCGACAGACCGACCGTCACGGTCTCGGGCAAGGTCAGCTTCGCCTCGATGGGGACCTCGCGGCGGGGACTTTGGCTTTCGATCTCGCCCCACAGCTCGTGGCGGATCGCCGAGCGGAAGCCGACGCCGATCTGCGTGTTGGTCGGTAAGGTCAGGAGGGCGCCGGCCGTGGCGCCGACCCCGACATCGTCGCCTTCGAGCGTCGTCGTCGGCGCGGTCGCCAGGAAGGACGAGGCCGACCGGAGCCTGACGTCGAAATACTGGATGGCCGGGCCGGCCGCGACGGACAGCCAATCGGTCAGCTTCACGCCGACGATCGGGTTGAGGTTCAGCGAGAACACCTTCGACGTGCGCGCATAGATCTGTCCGGACCAGACCGGCTCCGGCTTCGTCACCAGGCCGAACGGGGCCGAGGTGGAGAGGCCGAGCCACACATTGTCGCTCAGCTGGTAGCTGGTGTAGCTCGCCGGCACGAGCGCTTCCTTGCCGATGTCGCCGGACCCGATGAAGTTGCCCGAGCCGGGCGGAAAGGCGAGGAACGGCGAGGTGCCGGGGGCCGGGTCGATGGTCGATTCGGGGATAATGAAGGAGGCATGGAATTCGCTGTTCCAGCCCGGCTTCATGGTCACCGTCGCCGGGTTCCAGAACATCGACGAGATGCCGCCGGATCCGGATGCGGCGCCCGCGAAGGACATGCCCTGCGCCGTCGCGCTCTGCTCGCGAACGGCGAAGGCGCCTGCATGCGCCCCCGACGTTGCTGCGACGACCGCCGCGAGCGACACGGCGGCGAGCGCGACAAAGCGGTTGTTGATCATCGTTGGAGAGCCCCAGCGTTCCAGATCGTGTTCATGTGTCGTCGGCGCTCTGGGCGCCGTTGCCCCGGATATTGCCAAGGTCGCCCTTTCCCGGCAATCCGGTCGGCCGCAAGCGCGAGGATTTCTGGCGCCGCGTGACAAAACCGCTACAAAGACACGGGCCAAGCGCCGTCGCCCGCTCTCGGCGCTTGCTCTCGGCGCCTGGCGCGCCTCGTCGTTGAACGTTTCGGCCCGGCCGACGGGCCCGATCAGAAGGATCCTGTCTCATGAAACTCGTGCGCTTCGGACCTGCCGGCCAGGAAAAGCCGGGCCTCATCGACGCGGACGGCGGCATCAGGGACCTATCCGGGCACGTTGCCGACATCGCCGGGGACGTGCTCTCGGCGAAGGGGCTGTCGCGCTTGCGCGGCATCGATCCGAAATCGCTTCCGGCGGTGGCGGCCGGCACCCGGCTCGGCGCCTGCGTCGGCCGCGTCGGCAATTTCGTGGCCGTCGGCTTGAACTATTCCGATCACGCCGCCGAGACCGGATCGCCGATCCCGGCCGAGCCGATCCTGTTCAACAAGGCGCCGTCCTGCATCGTCGGCCCGTACGACGACACGATGATCCCCAAGGCCGCCAAGAAGGTCGATTGGGAGGTCGAGCTCGCCATCGTCATCGGCGAGCGCGCCAGCTACGTGCACGCCAACAACGCCCTCGATTACGTGGCCGGCTACTGCATCTGCAACGACGTGTCGGAGCGCGAATTCCAGATCGAGCGCGGCGGCACCTGGAGCAAGGGCAAGGGCTGCCCGACCTTCGGCCCGCTCGGGCCCTGGCTGGTCACGACCGACGAGGTCCGGGACGTGCAGAACCTCGACATGTGGCTCGACGTCAACGGCAAGCGGGCGCAGACCGGCTCGACCAAGACGATGATCTTCGACTGCGCCCAGATCGTCTCCTACACCTCGCATTTCATGATCCTGGAGCCGGGCGACGTGATCACCACCGGCACCCCGCCGGGCGTCGGCCTCGGCATGAAGCCGCCGCGCTACCTCGGGGCCGGCGACGTGGTCACCCTGTCGATCGAAGGCCTCGGCGAGCAGCGCCAGAAAGTGGTCGCCTTCCGCGAGCCGGCGTGACCGTGGTCGTCGGTTCGATCAGAGCGCAGCGAATCGAAGCAACGACCACACCCAGCCTCATGCTGAGGCGCGAGCGAGCGAGCGAGCCTCGAAGCACGCACCGCGGTTGTGCGTCCTTCAAGGCTCAGCCCTTCGGGCCTCGCACCTCCGGATGAGGCGGGACGGAGGCTTGCCCGGCCGGCAGCACCACGGGTTGCCGCTGTGCTTCAGCTCTCGACGAGCACGCTCTTGATGTTGGTGAACTCGCGGATGCCGAAAGAGGAGCATTCGCGCCCGTAGCCGGAATCCTTGATGCCGCCGAACGGCATGCGTGGGTCGGAGCGCACGTTGCCGTTAACGAAGCTGACGCCCGATTCGAGCTCGTCGGCGGCGATGCGCTCGCCCCGTGCGAGGTCGCGCGTCAGCACGCCCGAGCCGAGCCCGAACCGCGACCCATTGGCGATGCGGATGGCGTCCGCCTCGTCGGTGGCTTCGATGATCGCCGCCACCGGCCCGAACACCTCCTCCTCGTAGACGGGGATGCCGGGACGGACGCCGCCGAGCACCGTCGCCGGATACCAGGCCCCCGGCCGGTCCGGGACTTCGCCGCCCGCGAGGAGCCGGGCGCCGGCCGCGACGCTCGCCTCGACCTGCTTGTGCACCTCGTCGCGGGCGGCGCCGCTCTGCAGCGGCCCGAGCTTGGTGCCGTCGTCGCGCGGATCGCCCATGGCATACGCGTTCATGGCGTCGAGGAAGGCCCGCTCGAACGCTTCGCGCACGGCCTTGACGACGATGAAGCGCTTGCCGGCGACGCAGCTTTGGCCGGCATTGACCATGCGGGCGGCGGCGCAGACCTGCGCGGCCTTGGCGATATCGGCGTCCTCGAGGACGAGGTAGGCGTCCGAGCCGCCGAGCTCGAGCACGCATTTCTTGAGCACCGCGCCAGCCGCCGCGGCCACCTGCCGCCCGGCCTCGACGCTGCCGGTCAGGGTCACCGCCGCGATGGCCGGATCCTCGATCAGCGCCTGCACGTCGCGGCTCGGGACGAGCACGGTCCTGAACAGGTTCTCGGGAAAGCCAGCCTCGCGGAACACCGCTTCGACGGCGAGCGCCGAGCCGGGCACGTTGCTGGCGTGCTTGAGCACGGCGCCGTTGCCGGCCATGAGCGCCGGGGCGGCGAAGCGGAAGACCTGCCAGAACGGGAAGTTCCACGGCATCACTGCGAGCACGACGCCGAGCGGATTGTAGGTGACGAAGGCCTTCGGCCCGCCGAGGTCGACAGGCTCGCGGGCGAGGTATTTTTCTGCCGCATCGGCGAAGTGGTCGCAGTTGGAGGCGCATTTTTCCACTTCGGCGCGGCCATCCTTGAGGGTCTTGCCCATCTCGGCCGTCATGATCTCGGCGAACTCGCCCTGCCGGCGGCGCAGCACGGCGGC
>DASQLE010000188.1:0-6367 GCA_035630175.1 Beijerinckiaceae bacterium | reverse complement strand
ATCGTCGTCGAGCCGACCGGCTGCCTCGCCGCCGCAGCCGCCCTCACGGGCGTGATCCCCTGCGCCGGCCAGCGGGTTGGCATCGTCCTCAGCGGCGGCAACATCGACCTCGTCAGCCTCGCCGGCTTCCTCCGCCGAGACTGAACCGTGGCGGCCTAACCCTCCCCCGACGGGGAGAGGGTAGGGGGGCGCACCGATCCGGATCAGGAGCGCCCCCTCACCTTCGCCCTTCGGGCCTGCCTGATCGGCCCGTTCGCCGACGAGGCCCTCTCCGTCGGGGAGAGGATTAGGTGGTACCGCGCCGGGGGGGAGGCTGGCCCCCTTGGCGGCATTTATTGACGCTTGCGGCTCCTCCGCCTATAAGCCGCCCACCAGCGCGCCTCGAGGCGCGCTCGATCCATTTCAGCCCATACGCCGATCCTACAACCGCCGCTTGTGGCGGTCTGCCGATCGCGCACGACGGAGACAGCCATGGCCAACACGAAATCGGCCAAGAAGATGACGCGCAAGATCGCCAAGCGAACCGAGGTCAACAAGGGGCGCCGCAGCCGCATGCGCACCTACCTGCGCAAGGTCGAGGAGGCGATCGCCACCGGCGATGCCGCCGCCGCCGCCGAGGCTCTGCGCGGCGCCGAGCCGGAGATCATGCGCGCAGCCCAGAAGGGCATCGTGCATCGGAACATGGCCTCGCGAAAAGTCTCGCGCCTCGCTGCGCGCGTGAAGGCGCTCGCCGCCTGACCGCGGCTCCGCATGACAAAGCAAGGCCCGGCTTGAGCCGGGCTTTTTTTTCGCGCGCGGCAGCCGCGCAACCCGCTTGACAGCCGAACCGGCGTCGGCGCCCCGGGAAACCGCGCAAACAAACCTGTGCACAGTCAGGCGGTTAGAGGGCAAAGCCGTTTTGCCGGTCCGGACGGCCCCTTTTCGCCCGCGCGGGGAGCTTCTGATTCGGTTCTCGCGACATCCGCGCCGGCGCTCGACGCGGCGACACAACACTGTCGCAAAACGCAAGCGCGCCAGAGCGTTAGGAAAACGTCACGATCGCTCCTCGGGATTGTTAACCTTGTCAGCACGAGAATCATCCCAGCCCGCGAAACCGTTCCTGTTGCAGAGCTCCGCACCGACCTGTAGGGTCTTCTCACTTCGCGAGGGGCAACGAAGTAATCGACATGCACCATCAAGTTAAAATTGTCTGGGAAGAAGTCTCATGCGGGCTTTGTGCAAGTTCCCGGATAGAAGAGGAGCCGGGGCTTTCCTCCTCTCCCAGGGTTGGTGCCGTGTGAAGACTGCCGCGGCCCGCCGTAGGCACGTTATCCTTTAGTATTGCGTCAATAATCTGAGTCGGTTCGAGTCTGCGTGCGGGTCCTGCGTAGGGTGCCTTCGCGTGCGCGTAGCCTCGGCCGGAATTCGTTTCGACGAGCAGCGCGGCGGCTGGGGTGGCTGAGCCGCGCAAGGGAGGGGCAAGCGCAATGGTTCGCGGCGGTCAGGACAATCGGGGACGCGTCAGGCTTGTCGAGATCGGAGGCGCCGAGGTGAGCAGCGACGATCCGCAAGGGGGCGCCGAGACGTGGGCGCGCGTCAAGCGGCGGCTGCGCGCGGAACTCGGCGAAGACGTTTTCGCAAGCTGGTTCGCTCGCCTCGAGATGGACGCCGTCGCCGACGGCTGCGCCAGGCTCAGCGTCCCGACGCGCTTCCTCAAGAGCTGGATCGAGGCGCATTACGCCGAGCGCGTCTTCTCCGTCTACAAGGCCGAGGCTCCGAGCCTGGAGCGGATCAGCATCGGCGTGCGCGGCACGATCGTGCGCGACGGCGCCGGCGCGCCAAAACGCGGCAGCGACCTGCCGCGTCTGGTGATCGGAGAAGCGGGCGGCGCGACGGGCCCGGCACGCGCCGAGACCAAGCTGCCGGTGCCGCCGGGCGGCGGGCGCGAGGAGCGGACCGAATTCGGCGAGGTCAACGGCGCGCCGCTTGACCCGCGCTTGACCTTCGAGAGCTTCGTGCTCGGCCGTTCCAACGCCCTGGCGCATGCCGCCGGCGACCGCGTCGCCCAGCATCAAAGCAACCAGCCGCTCTACAACCCGCTTTTCCTCCACGCCGGCGTCGGGCTCGGCAAGACCCATCTTCTGCACGCCATCGGCCACGAGGCACGGCGCGGCGGCCGACGGGTGATCTATCTTACCGCCGACCGCTTCATGTACGGCTTCGTCGCCTCCCTGAAGGCGCAGACCTCGCTCGCCTTCAAGGAACGGCTGCGCGGCATCGACCTCCTCATCATCGACGACGTGCAGTTCATCCAGGGCAAGTCGATCCAGCAGGAGTTCGGGCACACGCTCAACGCGCTGATCGACGCCGGGCGTCAGATCGTGGTGGCGGCGGACCGTCCGCCGAGCGACCTCGAAAGCCTCGACGAGCGCGTGCGCTCGCGGCTCGGCGGCGGCCTCGTGGTCGAGATCGGCGCCCTCGACGAGGCCCTGCGCGGCTCCATCCTGTCGGCGCGCGTCGCCGCCATGAAAGCTGCGCATCCGACTTTCGACGTCAGCGCGGCGGTGATCGCCTACGTGGCGCGCGCCATCACCGCCAACGGCCGCGACCTCGAAGGCGCCGTCAACCGGCTGCTCGCCCACGCCACCCTCACGGGCTCGGCCATCACGGTCGAGACGGCCGAGGAGGCGATCCGCGATCTCGTGCGCAACCGCGAGCCGAGGCGGGTCAAGATCGAGGACATCCAGAAGCTGGTGGCGAGCCGCTACAACGTCTCGCGCTCGGACATCCTGTCCGAGCGCCGCACGGCGGCGGTGGTGCGCCCGCGGCAGATCGCCATGTATCTCTCCAAGGTGCTCACCCTGCGCTCGCTGCCCGAGATCGGCCGGCGTTTCGGCGGGCGCGACCATACGACCGTCCTGCACGCGGTCCGCAAGATCGAGAAAGCGATCGCCGACGACACCTCGCTCAGCGACGAGGTCGAGCTCCTCAAGCGCATGCTGCAGGAATAAAGCGGCAAGGCCGATTTGAAGGGAGTTGAGCATGATGTTTCGACATCATGCTCCAGCGCGAAAGCCTTGCCTTCGCCGCAAGGCTTCGCCAATGTGCGCGCCCCGCTTCACCGAAATGAGGCCGCAGGAGCGGCCGGGCGAAGCTTTCATCTCACGGGTCGACCCATGAAAGTGACAGTTGAACGGGCGGCGCTTCTGAAGGCGCTCGGGCACGTGCATCGCGTCGTCGAGCGGCGCAACACGATCCCGATCCTCGCCAACGTGCTCCTGCGCGCCGACGGCCAAGGCTTGCGCCTGAAGGCGACCGACCTCGACATCGAGGTGACGGAAACGATTCCGGCCGACGTCACGCAAGCGGGCGCCACCACCGTTCCCGCGCATGTCATCTACGATATCGTTCGCAAGCTGCCGGAGGGCGGCCAGATCTCCCTCGAGATCGCCGGCGATGCCGGGCAGATGCAGATCCGCTCGGGGCGCTCGCGCTTCATGCTGCAAGCCTTGCCCGAGGCCGACTTCCCCGATCTCGCCGCCGGCGATACGCCGCACCGTTTCACGATGCCGGCGATCGACCTCAAGCGCCTCATCGAGAAAACCCAGTTCGCCATCTCGACGGAGGAAACGCGCTATTACCTGAACGGCATCTATTTCCACACGCTCGATGCCGACGGCGTCACCCTGCTGCGGGCCGTGGCAACGGACGGGCACCGGCTCGCCCGCGTCGAGATGACGGCTCCCGAGGGCGCCGCCGGCATGCCCGGCATCATCGTGCCGCGCAAGGCTGTTGCCGAGATCCAGAAGCTCGTCGAGGATGAGGGCAGCGACGTCTCGATCGAGCTGTCGCCGACCAAGATCCGCCTCACCTTCGGCGGTCGAAGCGGCGACGAATCCGCGGCGGTCGGCGGCGTCCTCCTCACCTCCAAGCTGATCGACGGCACCTTTCCGGATTACCAGCGCGTCATTCCGACCGGCAACGACAAGCGCCTCACCGTCGAGCGCGGCGATTTCGCCAAGGCGGTCGATCGCGTTTCCACCATCTCGTCCGAGCGCGGCCGCGCGGTGAAGCTCGCGCTCACGGACCGGCGCCTGACGCTGTCGGTCAACAATCCGGATTCCGGCAGCGCCACGGAGGAGATCGAGGTCGATTACGACGCCTCTCCCCTCGATATCGGCTTCAACGCCCGCTACCTCCTCGACATCACCGGACAGCTCGACGGCGACACCGCCCTGTTCCGCCTCGCCGACCCGGGTTCGCCGACGGTGATCCAGGACCGCGAGGGCGCCCCGGCGCTGTATGTCCTCATGCCGATGCGGGTGTGATGGCCTCTCCCCTGGTGGGGGAGGTCGAGCGCACCGACGGCGCGCCGGGTGAGGGGGGAGACGCGACCTCTCCGGAGGCGTCGGCGCTGCCGCTCTCACCCCAACCCTCTGCTATGAAGGGAGAGGGGGCCGCTGCGCCGCGCGTCACGCGTCTCATCCTCGAGACCTTCCGCACCTACGCGGACCTCGACCTCGCGGTCGCGGCGCCGCTCGTCGCCTTCGTCGGCGAGAATGGCGTCGGCAAGACCAACCTGCTCGAAGCGTTGTCCCTGATGGTGCCCGGCCGCGGCCTCAGGCGCGCCGAGCTGCCCGACATCGCGCGGCGGCCGGGGCCCGGCTCCTTCGCGGTGTCGGTCGCCGTCGAGACCGGCTACGGCGACCATCGCCTCGGCGTCGGCTTCGCCCCGTCCGATGGGGACGGGCGCGCAAGCCGCACTGTGCGCATCGACGGGCTCAGTGCCGCCTCGCCGGCCGCCTTCGCCGAGCACGTGCGCGTCATCTGGCTGACCCCGGATTTCGACGCCCTGTTCCGCGGCCCGGCGGGCGAGCGGCGCCGCTTCCTCGACCGTCTGGTGCTCGCCGTCGATGCCGCGCACGGCGCGCGCGTCAGCGGTCTCGAGCGGGCGCTGCGCTCACGCAACCGGGTGCTCGAGGACAGTCCCGGCGACGGACGCTGGCTCGACGCCGTCGAGCGTGAGGTGGCGGAGCTCGCCGTCGCGGTGGCGGCGGCGCGCCGCGAGACCCTGGACCGGCTCGCCGCGCTGATCCTGGCGACGCGCGACGACGCCTCGCCGTTCCCCTTCGCGACGCTCGCGCTCGCCGGCGACATCGACGAGCTCGTCGCCACCCTGCCGGCGGTCGATGCGGAGGACCGCTATCGCGCGCTCCTCCGCGACGGCCGCGTGCGCGACCGCGCCGCCGGCCGCACCTTGGTCGGGCCGCAGGCCTCCGACCTCACCGTCCGCCACGGGCCCAAGGACCTGCCGGCCGAGGCGTGCTCGACGGGCGAGCAGAAGGCGCTCCTGATCGGCCTCGTCATCGCCCAGGCCCGGCTCGTCGCCGCCATGAGCGGCATCGCGCCTTTCGTGCTCCTCGACGAGGTCGCCGCCCATCTCGACCCCCGCCGCCGGGGCGCCCTGTTCGCGGCGCTCGATGACCTTGCCGGCCAGGTCTGGATGACCGGCGCCGATCCCGGCCTCTTCGCTGAGCTCGGCGGCCGCGCCGATCTCCTGCATGTGACGCCGGGCCGCGTCGAGCGCCGATGAGACCGCTGCGCGGGCATCCGCAGCATTACGCGTCCTGGCTCCGCGGCGCCCACCAATGGGCGCGCCGCCGCATCGGCCGTCTGCCGACCCCGCTCGCGGAATTCCTGATCTTCGGCTTCAAGCAGGGGTGGGCCTGCCTGTTCGGCGCCGTCATGCTGGCGGCCATCATCGCGACGAAGTTTCTGTGGCAGCCGGCCTGGCCGCTCGCGCGCTACGACGCCCTGTTTCTGTTCGCCACGCTCACCCAGGCGGCGATGCTCGCCTTCCGGCTCGAAACGCCCGACGAGGCGAAGGTCATCCTCCTGTTCCACCTCGTCGGCACCGCCATGGAGGTGTTCAAGACCGCGATGGGGTCGTGGAGCTATCCGGAGCCGAGCTTCTTGCGCATCGGCGGCGTGCCCCTGTTCACGGGCTTCATGTATGCCAGCGTCGGCTCCTATATGGCGCGCGCGCTGCGGCTGTTCGACATGCGCTTCACCCGTTATCCGCCGTTCCCTTGGACGGTCGCGTTGGCGGCCGCCATCTACGTCAACTTCTTCACGCACCACTACCTGTTCGACATGCGCTACGTTCTGTTCGCGGCCGCCTTCGCCATCTACGGCCGGACGCGCATCTATTTCACGATCGACGCCGCGCCGCGCTGGATGCCGCTGCTGCTCGCCGCTTTCCTGACGTCGATCTTCCTCTGGATCGCCGAGAATGTCGGAACGCTGACCGGCACGTGGCTTTATCCGACGCAGTCGCTGTCGGGCTGGCGGCCCGTGACCTTGCACAAGATGGGCGCCTGGTTCCTGC
>DASQLE010000187.1:0-3028 GCA_035630175.1 Beijerinckiaceae bacterium | reverse complement strand
GCGCCTCGCCATGGAGAGCCTCGATCCCTGGTTCGTGACGGCGGCGCGGGCGGCGCTCGCCGGCCTCCTCGCCGGGGCCGTCCTCCTCGTCCTGCGCCGGCCGCTGCCGGACCGCGCCACGCTCGGACGGCTCGCGATCGTATCGCTCTGCCTCGTTGCCGGCTTTCCGGGCTTCACGGCCCTCGCCCTCCTGACCGTCGGCGCGTCGCATGGGGGCGTCGTGCTCGGCATCATGCCGCTGGCGACCGCGCTCGCCGGCGTCGTCTTGGCCGGCGAGCGCCCGGCGCCGCGCTTCTGGCTGGCCGCATTTGTCGGGGCGGCCCTGGTCACGGGTTTCGCCCTGCGCGAGGGCGCCGGGCGCTTGCAGCCCGGCGATCTCCTCCTCGCCGGCGCGGTCGTCAGCGCCGCCGTCGGCTACGCCCTGTCGGGGCAGCTCACGCGCGACCTCAAGAGCGGCTGGGAGGTGATCTCCTGGGCCCTCGTCCTGGCCCTGCCCGTGAGCGCGCCGCTCACCGTCGTGCTCGCGCCGGCGGAGCCGGCCTCCGTGTCTCTCGCCAGCTGGATCGGCCTCGGCTACGTCGCCGTCCTCAGCCAGTATGTCGGCTTCTTCGCCTGGAACGCAGGGCTCGCGGTCGGCGGCATCGCCCGGGTCAGCCAGGTTCAGCTTCTGCAGACCTTCGTCACCCTGATCCTCGCCGCGACCCTGAACGGCGAGCAGGTGGAGGCCTTGACCTGGATCGTCGCCGCCCTGGTGGTCGGATTGGTGTTGGTCGGCCGCAAGGCCACCATTCGCCGGCCGGCGTGAGATGACCACCGGCATCTTGCCAAGACCCGATCGAACACATAAAGATATGTTTATATCTCTTCCGGAGTCCCGAATTGGCCGACGGCACACCCACCCTGCACGAGACGCTCGGCACCTTGCGGGCCGCCGCCGAGGAGACGCGCCTGCGCATCCTGGCGCTGCTCGCCGAGGGCGAATTGTCGGTGTCCGATCTGACCGACATCCTCGGCCAGTCGCAGCCGCGCATCTCGCGCCACCTGAAGCTTCTCGTCGACGCGCAGCTCGTCGAGCGGCATCGCGAAGGAGCCTGGGCCTTCTTCCGCGTCGCCGACGAGGGGCCGGGCGCCACGATCCTGCGGCCCGTCCTCGCCGCGCTCGACCGCTCCGATCACCGCCTCGCCGTCGACCGCGAGCGGCTCGCCGCCGTGCGCCGGCAGCGCGCCGAAGCGGCGCAGGGATTCTTTGCCCGGCTCGCGCCCGAATGGGACCGCTTGCGCTTGCTGCAGGCGTCGGAAGACCTCGTCGAGCGCGCCATCCGCGACGCGCTCGGGTCAAGGCCCATCCACAATCTGCTCGACCTCGGCACCGGCACCGGGCGCATGCTGCAGCTGCTCGGCCCCGGCGTCGGGCGCGCCGTCGGCCTCGATGCGAGCCACGCCATGCTGTCGGTGGCGCGCGCCAACCTGGAGCGCGCGGGCGTGCGCGCCGAGCTCCGGCAGGGCGACATCTACGCGCCGCCCTTCGCCCGCGGCTCGTTCGATCTCGTCGTCCTCCATCAGGTGCTGCATTACCTCGACGATCCGGCGCGGGCGCTGCGTGAGGCGGCCCAGCTTCTGGCGCCCGGCGGGCGCGTCCTCGTCGTCGATTTCGCGCCGCACGGCCTCGAATTCCTGCGCGAGACTCAGGCGCATCGCCGGCTCGGCTTCGCCCGCGAGCAGGTGGCCGGCTGGCTCGCCGAGGCGGGTCTCGATTGCGCGCTGACGCGCGAGCTTGCCCCGCCGAAGAAAAAAGGCGGCGAGAACGACGATCACCTGACGGTGACGCTCTGGCTCGGGCAGGACCGCCGCATCATCACCGATTGGCCGCTCGCGGCCTCCAGCCGAGAGATCGCCTGATGAGCCAGGTTCCTGCGAGCCGAGCCTCGTTCCGCGCCAGCCGGGATGGCCGGAGGCCCATCCATGTGTCCTTCGAGTTCTTCCCGCCGAAGACGGCCGAGATGGAGACGACCCTGTGGTCGTCGATCGAGCGTCTGGCGCCCTTGCAGCCGCAATTCGTCTCGGTCACCTACGGCGCTGGCGGCTCGACCCGCGAGCGCACGCACAACACCGTGGCCCGCATCATCGGCGAGACGCCTGTCAAGCCGGCCGCCCACCTGACCTGCGTCGGCGCCACCAAGGACGAGGTCGACGACGTGGTGCGCGCCTATTGGGACGCGGGCGTCCGCCACATCGTCGCGCTGCGCGGCGATCCGGTCACCGGCATCGGCACCCGTTACGAGCCGCATCCGGGCGGCTATCCGCAGGCGTGTCATCTCGTCGACGGCATCAAGAGGGTCGCCGATTTTGAGGTCTCCGTGTCGGCCTATCCGGAGAAGCATCCCGAAGCCGCCACGCTCGAGGCGGATATCGACGCGCTCAAGGCCAAGGTCGATGCCGGCGCGAGCCGCGCCATCACGCAGTTCTTCTTCGACAACGACGTTTATCTCCGCTACCTCGACCAGGTGCGCAGCCGCGGCATCGACATCCCCATCGTGCCCGGCATCCTGCCGGTGCAGAACTTCAAGCAGGCGGCGAATTTCGCCACGCGCGCCGGTACCAGCATCCCAGGCTGGCTGGCAGCCCGCTTCGAGGGTCTCGACGAGGACGTCGAGACGCGCAAGCTCATCGCCGCGGCGGTCGCCGCCGAGCAGGTGCTCGACCTCGTCGACCGCGGCGTCACCGAGCTCCACTTCTACACCATGAACCGCGCCGACCTGGTCTACGCCGTCTGCCACCTGCTCGGCCTCAGGGCGCAGCCGCAGCCGGACAAGAAGAGGGCAGCCGCGTGAAGCGCTCCACCTCCTCATGCTGAGGTGCGAAGGCGAAGCCTGAGCCTCGAAGCACGCACCGCGAGCTGGAGCATCCTTCGAGACTCGCTTCGCTCGCACCTCAGGATGAGGTCGTAATGATGATCCGGGTTCCGCTTCGCGGCCCCGGGATGACGGTGACGGATGATGAACCAAATCGAGCGAGCTGACGGTCCCGA
>DASQLE010000186.1:0-3671 GCA_035630175.1 Beijerinckiaceae bacterium | reverse complement strand
CGATGCGCTGGGACGGCGCGCCGGTTAGCCGGTCGATGCAGGATGCGACGTTGCCGCTTGGCCCCGCCCTCGCCGTCGCGGTAGGATCGGCGCATCAGGAAACGAGGGCACCATGGAATTCGACGCGCTCATGCTGTCGCGCATCCAGTTCGCGTTCACCATTGCCTTCCATATCATCTTCCCGGCCTTCACCATCGGCCTCGCGAGCTGGCTCGCCGCCCTCGAGTTCAACTGGCTGAGGACGGGCAACCCGCTCTACCGCAACCTGTTCCGCTTCTGGGTCAAGGTGTTCGCCGTGTCGTTCGGGCTCGGCGTCGTGTCCGGCATCGTCATGAGCTACCAGTTCGGCACCAACTGGTCGCGCTTCGCCGACTTCGCCGGCAACGTCGTCGGCCCGCTCATCGCCTACGAGGTCATCACCGCGTTCTTCCTCGAGGCGGCGTTCCTCGGCATCATGCTGTTCGGCTGGGACAAGGTCGGCGACCGCTTGCATTTCTTCGCCACCTGCATGGTGGCGCTCGGCACCCTCTTATCCGCCTTCTGGATCCTGTCGGCCAATTCGTGGATGCAGACGCCCGCCGGCCACGTGATCGAAAACGGCATCGCCGTGCCGCTGGATTGGTGGCGCGTCGTGTTCAACCCGTCCTTTCCGAATCGTTTCGCGCATATGGTCCTGGCGGCGTATCTGACGACCGCTTTCGCGGTCGCCGGCATGTCCGCCTGGATGATCCTGCGCGCCTATAAGGAGCCGCCGGAGAAGGTGCACGGCGCCCGCGTGTCGTTGTCGATGGCCATGTGGTTCGCGGCGATCTTCGCGCCCGTGCAGATCGTGCTTGGCGACCTGCACGGCCTCAACGTCCTCGCCCACCAGCCGACCAAGCTCGCGGCCATCGAGGGGAATTGGGAGACGCGCGCCGGAGCACCGCTCGTGCTGTTCGCCTGGCCGGACGAAGCGGCCGAGGAGAACCGCTACGAGCTCGCCATCCCCAAGCTCGGCAGCTACATCCTGACGCACGATTTCGGCGGACTCGTGCCCGGCCTGAAGGACAGGCCGCCGGAAGAGCGGCCGCCGGTCTGGCCGGTCTTCTGGTCCTTCCGCATCATGGTGGCGATCGGCTTCGCCATGCTGGGCGTCGGCCTATGGAGCCTGTGGCTGCGCTGGAAGGGCGGTCTCTACGAGAACCGCTGGTTCCTGCGCGCCGCCATGCTGATGACGCCGTCGGGCTTCGGCGCCGTGCTGTTCGGCTGGTTCACGGCCGAAATCGGCCGCCAGCCTTACGTCGTCTACGGCCTGTTGCGCACCGCCGACGCGGTCTCGCCCGTGTCCCGAGGCGCCGTGGCGACGTCCCTCGTCGTGTTCGTCATCGCCTACGCGATCATTTTCGGCTTCGGCAGCTATTATCTGGCGAAGCTCCTGCGCAAAGGTCCGGAGCCGATCGAGGAAGCCTTGCGCGGCGAGGATTTCAGCGGCCGCATCGACAAGAGGGCGAAGCGGCCCCTGTCGGTGCCGGACGAGAACCTTGCCGGCCCGCCCGGGCAGCGTGCGCAACCGGCCGGATAGGAGGCGCCCCATGTTCGGCTTCGGCATGGAATACGAGGGGCTCGCCTTCTGGCTGCCGCTGATCTGGGCGGCGCTGATTGCGGTCGCAGTCGCCATGTACGTGGTCATGGACGGCTTCGATCTCGGCGTCGGCATCCTCTTCACGGCGGCGCGCGACGAGAATTGGCGCGACCGCATGATGTTCTCGGTGGCGCCGATCTGGGACGGCAACGAGACCTGGCTGATCCTCGGCGGCGGCGGTCTCCTCGCCGTGTTCCATCTCGCTTATGCGATCCTGATGCCGGCTCTCTACGTTCCGATCCTGATGATGCTGATCGCGCTCGTGTTCCGCGGGGTCGCCTTCGAGTTCCGCTTCAAGGCGGATCGGTCGAAACGGGTGTGGGACTATGCCTTCCACTACGGCTCGCTCGCGGCGACCTTCGCGCAAGGGGTTGTGCTCGGCGCGTTCGTGCAGGGGTTCGCGGTCTCGGGACGGCAGTTCGCGGGCGGCACCTGGGACTTCCTGACGCCGTTCAGCCTCGTCACCGGCGTCGCGCTCGTGCTCGGCTACGGGCTGCTCGGCGCAACCTGGTGCGTCATGAAGACGACCGGCGAACTCGAGCTGTGGGCGCGGCAGATGGCGCTTCGCTTCCTCGCCGGCGTGGTCGTCGCCATGGGCCTCGTCAGCCTGTGGGTGCCGTTCCTCGGGCGGCAGATCGAGGCGCGCTGGTTCTCCTGGCCCAACATCGTCTATCTGGCGCCGGTGCCGCTGGTCACCGCTTTCGTGGCCTGGCGGCTCTACCGGACCTTGCAGGAGAACCGCACCTACCAGCCGTTCTTCCTCGCCATCGCGCTTTTCCTGCTCGGCTATCTCGGGCTCGGCGTCAGCCTGTTTCCCTACATCGTGCCGCCGAACCTGACGATCTGGCAGGCCGCGAACACGGTCAACTCGCAGCTTTTCGCCCTCGTCGGCTTCGCCATCGTCATGCCGCTCACCTTCGGCTACACGGCCTATGCCTATTGGGTGTTCCGCGGCAAGGTGGCGGAAGACGTGCAGGCGAGCGGCTATCATTGATGACGCCGTCCGAAGGGACGCCGGACGCCAGGTCTTCGCGCACCTGGTCGCGCCTCGCCTGGTTCGTCGCGCTGTACGCCGTCAGCCTCGCCGCCTTTGCGGCAATCGTCTACGGGCTGCGCGCCCTCGTGCCCCGCTGATCAGCGCCAGCGCGCCGGCGGGCCGATGACGCCCTTCGCGGTCACGACAACCCAACTCTTGCCGCGCCGCTCGATCGTTTCGACGCGCCCGACGCTCGGCAGGCTGCGGCCGGGCGTCACCTCATACAGGCGTCCGTTGCGGCTCTCGACCACGGCGCCGCCGTCATAGACCTCGCGCAGGACCCAGCCCTCGATCGACTTCGGCTTGGCGGCAAGCTTGGGCTCGGGAAGGCTGCCGGTCCGGCTCGGCTCGACGGCCGGGCGCTCGATGGCGTCGAGCCGGCTGTCAAGGGCAGCGAACTTGGCGTCGGGCGCGGTGGCGGCGCGCTCGGTGTGGTCCGCGGCATCCGCCCGGCGGGCGTCCCGGCTGGCCCGCTCGAGCTTGTCGAGGCGCTCCAGCAACGGGCGGTTCTGAGCGGCGTCGACCTTCGCGTTCTCGAAGCTGTCCTTGAACGCCGCGAGGACGCCCTTGAGCGCAGTCACATCGCCCGCGAGGCGGACCATGTCCTCCTGGTTCTGCCGGATGCCGGCCGTCGCCTCGGCCCATCCGGGAAGCGTTTGCGGCATGGGCCGAGCGCCGGAGAGCGCCTGCGAACCGCCGGCCCAGCCAAGGGCGAGCGCCAACGCGGCGGCGATCGCAGCCGCCGCGTGCTTGCGGTCGGCGCGGGCGGCGAGCGCCCGAACCTTGCCCAAGCCGGTTAAGGGCTTGGCGGCCGTTGCCGCCGGTTGCGTCGCATCCGTTGTCCCGGCGCTCGATGCCTCAGCGCTCGATGCCTCAGCGCTCGTCACCGCCGGCTCGAGGGCGGCGGTCGCTGCCGGATCGGGCTTTGCGGCCTCGGCCGGCGTCGCGGGTGGTATGTCTGTCAGCGGCTCGCTCATGGCACAGATCCGGTCGGGGGGCTGCACCGATGAGTAA
>DASQLE010000185.1:0-3136 GCA_035630175.1 Beijerinckiaceae bacterium | reverse complement strand
CCTTCAGGGGAGGGCCGAGTGCGGAAGCACCGGGGTGGGGTCACGCCGTTTCAGGATTATGGCGCTTCGCGCCATGACCCCGCCCGGCTCGCATGCTGCCGCATGCGAGTCCGCCCTCCCCTGAAGGGGAGGGATAATTAGCGCGAGGCGAGGCGCGCGGTGGAGCCCGACGGCTGCTCGTCGTTGCGGGCCGTGACGATCGGGGCGATGGCGCCGCCGAACGACATCCACTCCATCCCGTCCTGTCCCTCGGCCTTGATGTAGGTGTAGCCGGTCTGCGTCCAGGGCAGGATGCTCATGCGCCGGTTGTCGAGGATGAAGTCGCCGCGGTCCGTGCGCACCATCATGACGGCGTGGCCGCCGCCCTCCTCGTCGAGGACAACCGTCATACGCATGGCGCGGCGCGGCAAGCCTTGCTCGATCAGGATCTTGCGCTTGAGGAGCTGGATGTCCTCGCAGTCGCCGGCCCCGTCATCGGGGAAGTTCCAGCGGTCCTCGACGCCCCAATGGTCGCGATCGGACAACGCCTGGATGCCTTCGTTGATCTCGCGATTGACCCGCAGCAGGAGCTGCCAAACCTCCGGCGTGAGCGCGATCGTTGCGAGCTCGGCAGGGTTGATCCCGCACTCGCCCGGCACGTCTCGGCAGAGGCCGTACCAAGCGCGGATCGGGTCGGCCTTGCCGGTGACGGCGAGGATCTTGGTGGGCGAGGGCAGGGCGGCGAGCGTTTGCGCGCGTGCGGCGAGGGGACAGAGGAGAAGGGCGATGAGCCCGAAGAGGGCCGCGCCGCGAAGCCGTGCGGGGCCTCTGTCGATGTCAGACGCGTTCGGAAGACGAACGCACGCCGTCGTGCGCTCGAGTGCTCGGCGCATGGCCCCCACCCGTGTCGTTGATCCCTCAAGGAGACGCCGACATGGTTAAGCAAGGGTTAAGCCCGGCAAGGGGGGTACGGGGCAGGGCGACCGCTTTCACGGACGTTGTTGCAGGATTGTCACGAAAACGGTGGCGGTGGCCTCAACTGGCCGTTGCGCCTGTCCATAGACCGGCCAGAAGCGAAGCGCCGAGAACCAGGATGAACGCCGCGGCGAGAAGCTCGAGGCCGGCGACGATTCGGCTGCCGGTGTCGCCGCGTCCCCGTGCCAGCTGCACGGCGAGCGCTTTGGCGAATACCGCCACGGCCGCGATCAGGCCCGTCGTGAGGGCCGTGCCGAGCGCCATGGCGAAAGTGGCGGCGATGCCCGCGGCGAACACCCCTTGGGACAGGGCGAAGACCAGCACCACGATGGCGCCCGCGCAAGGCCGGATGCCGGCGGCCACCACGACCCCGGCCATGTCGCGCCATGACCGGCTCCGCTCGACCGGCGGATGCACATGGCCGCAGCCATGGCCGCATGCGTGACCGTCATGCGCATGGCCGTCATCGTGACCGGTGACGGCGAGGAGCTTGCCGCTCTTGCGCCAGACCAGCGCGAGGCCGAGCGCGGTGACGACCGCGAAGCTTGTCACCTCGATCGTCCGGGTGATCTCGTTCATGGTGGCGGCCGTTGCGCGCACCATTGCTGCAACGGTGCCGACAAGGGCCACCGCAACGGCGGCCTGCAGCAAGGCCGCGGCGAGGCTCATGCCCAATCCTTTGGCAAGCGCCCGCTCGCTGGACACCAGATAGGCGGCGATCACGGCCTTGCCGTGTCCCGGGCCGGCGGCGTGGAACACGCCATAGGCAAAGCCGAGGGCGATGAGCGACCATAGGGCGGCACCGTCCGCCTTGAGAGCCGCGACGGCGGCCTGCAGGCTGCGGTAAAATTGCGCCTGCACGGCCAGGATATAGCCGCCGAGGCCGCCGGCGCTCGGCGCCGCCTCGCGCACGCCGATCCCGAACGGGGTGCGCGCCGGCGGCGGGGGCGCCGCCGGCGCCAGCAGCCAGACGAGCAAAGCGATGCCGCCCGCCACGGCGGCGACGGCGCCGAGGGCGAGCGCGAGACGGGCGAGGAGCCGGTTCCGCGGCGTCGGCGCGAGAGCATGATGCCGAAAAGTGGGAACCACCTTTCGGAAGGACATCATGCTCGACTTATTGGCATCCATCACGTTCATGCGTTTTTGATCGCCTCGATCAAAAACGCATCGTGACCAAGAGGAATCGCCTCGGCCGTCACGGACACGCGACGATCACCTTGCCGGCTTGGTCGGAGCCGAATTCGGAGGCGGCGGTGAGCGCCTCGAAGAAAGCCTCCGACAGCCGCTGCTGCTGGGCGACGTCGAGCGGCTTCGGCCGCGAGACCGTGGTGGCGCAGCCCTGCGGCGCGTTGGCGAGCTTGATGGCGTCCTGCCCTTCGGCCATGGCGAAGGCGACGAAAAAGGCGGGGTCATACACTTCGAGCGCAATCATCTTGTTCGCAGCGGGCTTCTTGAGCGGCAGGTGGAAGGACAGCGTCGCGGCGCCGTTCTCGAAGGCCATGACCGGCTCGCGCGGCTCCGCGAAGGCCTGCTTGGCCCCGTTCGCCTTGAGATGCGTGAAATAGCCGAAATCGGCGAGGGATTCGGTGTTGACCTTGGCGAGATCCTGCAGCTCGTCCGGCGTCAGCTTGCCGTCGTTGTTCTTGTCGAGCCCTTGCGTGACGAAAGTCGAATAGGCCGGATCGAAGGTCCAGCTATGGCGCACCCCCAAGACCTTGCCGTCGGGTCCGTAGACGATCTCGGCTTTGGCCGTCACCCACACATGCGGGTGCGCGAGGGCCGGCGCCGAAAGCGCCGTGGCGGCCGCAAGGCTCAGCCCCAAGATTCGTGCTGTCATAGGTCGTTGCCCCGTACGGCTCCGCCCGGCCGTCTCCATCCGGATCGGCTTCACCTCGTCAGGAATGGTTCCCACAGATGCGGCGAAAGCGAGGCGCCGGCCCTAACGGCGGCAGCCTGATCGCTTCATCTCTCCCTGAAGTGAAGCGATCGGCTTCGTGACGGCTGCTGCGCCAAACGGTGACTCGCTTTACGGCGGAGAGGCTCTAAATACGGTCGCAGCACGCGAGGAAAGCCGATGATCGATCTCTACTACTGGACGACGCCGAACGGCCACAAGGTGACGATGTTCCTCGAGGAAGCCGGCCTCGAATACAAGCTCCATCCGATCAATATCGGCAAGGGC
>DASQLE010000184.1:0-3090 GCA_035630175.1 Beijerinckiaceae bacterium | reverse complement strand
CGGCGGCAAGCTGCATATCGACAACATCTCGACCGAGGCCCTCACCGTGGTCGGCGCCAGCGCCAGCGCCGTCACCGGGCTCGGCGGCGCCGGTTACACGCAGACCATCGGCGGCAACGAGGTCCGCAAGAGCCTCATTTCGCAGTTCAACGAGCTGCGCCAGCAGCTCGACCGGCTCGCCGACGACGCGAGCTACAACGGCGTCAACCTGCTCAAGGGCGACAAGCTGAAGCTGTCCTTCAACGAGGTCTCGACCAGCATCCTCGAGATCCAGGCGAAGGATTCCTCGGGCGTGGTGCGTCCGATCAACACCAGCGCCATCTCGCTCAACATCGTGACGGCGACCGCGCTCGAGTTTTCCGACGACATCGCTCTGGAGGCGCGCGTGGAAAGCCTTGGCGACGCCTTGACGGAACTGCAGACGCAATCGAGCTCGTTCGGCTCGAGCCTCTCGACCGTGCAGGTGCGCCAGGAATTCACCAAGGGCATGATCAACACCCTCGAGGTCGGGGCCGACAACCTGACCCTCGCCGATTCGAACGAGGAAGGCGCCAACCTTCTCGCCCTCAACACCCGCCAGCAGCTCGCGCAGACGACCCTGTCGCTCGCCGCGCAGGCCCAGCAGGCGGTCCTCAGATTATTTGGATAACGCATGAGATCGATCACGTTCATGCGCTTTGATCGATTTGATCCGACCGCACCGTGATCGAGCCCAGAAGGGGAGCAGACCATGAGCCTGAAGGTTGAACTGAAGCCCGGCGAACGCCTGATCATCGGCACCGCGCTGGTGCGCAATGGCGAGCAGCGCGCCCGCCTCTTCATCGAGGGCGACGCGCCGATCCTGCGCGAGAAGGACATCCTGACGCCCGTGACGGCCGACACGCCGGCCAAGAAGATCTACCTGTCCGTGCAGCTCATGTATCTCCGGCAGGACCTCAACGGGCACGACGACGTGTATTTCCCGTTGGTGCAGGATTTCCTGCTCGCCGCTCCGAGCGCCCTGCCCCTCATCGCCGAGGTCAATAACCGCATCTTAAGCGGCGACCTCTACAAAGCCCTCAAGACGGCCAAGAAGCTGATCACCTACGAGCAGGAGCTGATCTCCCATGCAATACGCGGCGAGCGCATACGCCAGGGTAGCGCAGGCCACGCAGTCGCCCAGGGAGCTTGAGGCGAACGTCCTGCTCAAGGCCGCCAGCCGCCTGCAGGCGATCGGCGACGATTGGGCCGGCCGCCGCGCCGAGCTCGACGACGCCCTGACCTACAACCGCAAGCTGTGGACGATTCTCGTCACGTCGGTGACGGATGCGGAGAGCGCCCTGCCGCAGCCGATCAAGAACAACATCGCCAATCTCGGCCTGTTCGTGTTCCATCGCACCATGGACATCGTCACCGCGCCGGCGCCGGAAAAGCTCGGCGTCCTCGTCAACATCAACCGCGAGCTCGCCGCGGGCCTGCGCGCCCAGCAGCGCCCCGCCGACGCGGCCTGATCTCACCTCTCCCGGGATGGGAGAGGTCGAGACGCCGCGCATGCGGCGGCCGGGTGAGGGTGGTAGCGCCGCCCCATCCGGAAACGCCGCGCTTCCCCCCTCACCCGGTCGCGTCGCGACTCGGCCTCTCCCGCGAGGCGAGAGGCAACTACAGGTAGTTCACCAGCGACAGCTGCGACAGCATGGAGGTCGTCTGGTAGCTCGCCTGCAGGCGCGTCTGCAGGTTGAGCATGGTGGCGGCGGTCTCCTCGGTGCTCGCCTGCTCGACGCCGTCGAGCGTGTCCTGCAGCAGGCTGGAGGCGGTGCGGTGACGCTCCTTGGCGCCGTCCATGGCCGCCATGGCCGTCTGGAACTCGGCGGCGATCACCTCGAGGCGCGGCTGGTCGAGCGGCGGCGCCAGCTTGTCGGCGACGCGGCTGCTCAAGCTCTGGTAGCGCTCGCGCTCCGCGTCCGTGTTGGCGAACGTCGCCTGCGAAAGCAGCCCGATCTGCGCCAGGAACGAGCGGATGGCCGGCTCGTTGGCGCGCGCGCCCGTCCCGACCACCTGCGATTGGTCGATGCGCAGGATAGCCGTATCGCGCGCTGACGGCGTCGTCGCGTCGTCGCCCTTGTACCACAGCAGGGTCGGGCGCGTGCCCGTCGCATCCATGGCGGTCGCCTCGGCCGGGCTCAAGGTCTCGGCGCTCGTCGCAAGCGTGCGCGTGAGAGCCGCGACGAGGCCGTTGGCGCCGCCGACCGTCGCAGCGGCGGTGCCGCCGATCTGAAAGTCGTTCGGGCCTGTCGGCGTCGTGCGCGCCGTAAGCGTGATCGTGCGCGGCGTGCCGGCATGGTCCTGCAGCTGGAGGACGACCGTGTCGCCGTCGGCCGGAACGCCGGTGAGCTGGAAGTCGACATATTCCGCCGCCGCCGGCGGGCCAGCAGCGGCGGGCGTGAAGGTCGTGCCGATCAGCGCGCTCGTGTCGGTGCTGGTGCCCATCAGCTGGAAGCCGAGATTGGACAGGTCGCCCGCGACCCGCGCCGTGTCGCCGGGCTGGACGGAGGCCGTCACGCGCGGCGGCGCGAACGCCACCCGCGCCGGCGGCGCCACGCTGGTCCCGGCGAAGAATTCCTCCGCGGCCAAGATCTCGGCGCGCGGCTTGAGCACGCCGGTGGCCTTGTCGCGGATCGCCGTCTCGATCGCCGCGCGCAATCCGTTGGGCCCGTTCACGGTGGCGTTCTGATCGGCGCCGATCTGGAACACGCCGCGCTCGCCGGTGGCGACGTTCGTGCGCGCCGTGAGCTGGATCGTGTAGGTAGCGCCGTCCTTGTCGCGAAGCACCACGCTGACCGTGTCGTTCTCGGCCGGCACGGCGTTGACGGTCAGGCCGACCTGCTCCGGCGAGCCGGCTGCCGCTCCGCCGGTGATGCCGAGGCCGGTCGCCGAGGTCGACACGAGCTCGAAGCCGAACGGGAATCCGGCGCCGTTGCCGGTGATCTGCATCGTGTAGGGACTGGTGGCCGGAGCGACCGGCGCCTGCACGGCCGTCGACAGGCGGCCGAGCCCGTCGACCCCGAGCTCGGCGCTGGCGCGCTCGGCGATGACGCTGCGCAGGCCCGCCTG
>DASQLE010000183.1:0-2836 GCA_035630175.1 Beijerinckiaceae bacterium | reverse complement strand
CGGCGACGCGGTCAGGGCGGCGATCGCCAAGGGGCGACCGTGCCTGATCGACGCCAACATCGGCGCCGACCGCAATCCGGCCGGCGCCGGCATCTGGGAGCTGCCCGGTCTCGGCCACGGCAAGCCCGCCATCGGCAGCCGTTACGAGCCGGCGTGAGACTCGCCAAACACAACCGCGTGTGCGCCGTTGTTCGCGCCGAATATCTTCGCTAACCGGTGGCCCGTGTCGGAGCCTCGATGATGGCAGGACGTGCTCGATAAAACCGAAACGCCCCGGGGCCTGGCCCGTTGGTATCAAATCGGGCCGGCCGAGCGACGCGCACTCGTCCTCGCCTTCGCCTATTTCTTCTTCCTTCTCGCCAGCTACTACGTGCTCCGCCCCGTGCGCGACGAGATGGCGGTGCGGAGCGGCGTGCGCAGCATTCCGTGGCTGTTCACCGCCACTTTCGTGGTCAGCCTCGCCATCGCGCCGATCTACGGCGTCCTCGTCGCGAAGCTCCGGCGCGGCGTCTTCATCCCTCTGGTCTACGGCTTCCTCCTCCTCAACATCCTGGTGTTCTGGGCCTTGCTCAGCGGCGGCATCGCGTTGGACGCGGCCGCCAAGTCGTTCTTCGTGTGGCTGTCGGTGTTCAACGTCTTCGCGGTGTCGGTGTTCTGGTCGTTCATGGCTGACCTGTTCGAGATGGAGCAGGCCAAGCGCCTGTATCCGCTCATCGCCGCCGGCGGGTCCCTCGGCGGCTTGGCCGGCTCCATGACCGTGACCGGCCTCGCCACCGTGATCGGGCCCGCCAATCTCCTCCTGATCGCCGCCGGCCTGCTCCTCGCCGCGCTGGCGCTCGCCGTGCGTCTCGATCACGTGGCGCGGGAGGTGGGCGCATCGACGAAGGCGCCGCGCACCCGGCGCGAGGGAACCGGCGGCGGCTGGCTCGCCGGCCTCACCGAGATCGTGCGCTCGCCCTATCTCGCCGGCATCGCCGCGTGGGTGTTCGCCCTCTCGCTCGCCGGCACCTTCGCCTACAACATGCAGATCGACATCGTCGGCCGCTCCGGTCTCGACTCGGCCGGCCGCACGCAGATCTTCGGGACCGTCGATCTCGCCACCAACATCCTCATCCCGCTGATCCAGCTCACGGTTGCGCGCGCCTTCCTGCAGCGTCTCGGCGTCGGCGTGACGCTGAGCGTCGTGGCTGTCGTCTTCCTGATCGGGTTCGCGGCGTTGTCCGCCGCGCCGATCCTGGCCGTGCTCGTCGCCTTCCAGGTAGCGCAGCGCACCGGGCAATTCGCCCTGTCCAACCCAGCCCGCGAAGCCTTGTTCACGGTGCTCGGCCCGGAGGATACGTACAAGGCCAAGAACGTCATCGACAACGCCGTCTTCCGCGGCTCGGACGTGGCCTCGGCCTGGCTGTTCAACGCTCTGCACAGCGGCCTCGGCCTCGGCCTGTCCGCGCTGGCGCTGATCGGCGCGGGCGCGGCCGCCGCCTGGGCCGGCATCTCGCTGGTGCTCGGCGAAGCGCAGAAGCGCGAAGCGGCCCGGCACCCGCATCCAGAAGGAGATCCGACATGACCGACCTCAGCCTCTCTCGCCGCGCCGTGCTCGCCGCTGCCGGCGCGGGCGTTGCTGCAGCCGCGCTGCCGGAACTCGCCGGCGCGCAGAGCGCCCCGGAGCCGATCATGACGCGGCCGGTCCCGGTCTCGGGCGAGCCGCTGCCGATCGTCGGCATCGGCTCGGCGGTGATCTTCGAATACGAGAACGACCCGGCCAAGCAGGCCGAGCGCAAGGCCGTCATCGAGACGCTCATTGCCGGCGGCAGCAAGCTCATCGACACCGCCCCGTCCTACGGCAACGCCGAGCTGCGCCTCGGCGAGATCATCGCGGAGCTCGGCGCGCGCGATCGCCTGTTCCTCGCCACCAAGTTCGCCTCGCGCGAGCCGCGCGAGCGGTATGCGGCCTCGCTCAAGGCTTCGCAGGAGCGCATGCGCACGAAAACCTTCGACCTCATGCAGGCTTGGAACGTGAACGACGCCGCTTTCGATCTCGGCCTCCTGCGCGAGTGGAAGGCGCAAGGGACCTGCCGCTACACGGGCATCACCTCGTCCTTCGATCGCGACTATGCCGCCATCGAGCAGGTCCTCAAGCGGGAGAAGCCCGATTTCTTCCAGATCAATTACTCGCTCGGCGATCGCGATGCCGACGCCCGTCTCCTTCCGGCCGCCAAGGATGCCGGCTGCGCCGTGCTCACGAACCTGCCGTTCGGCCGCGCCTCCATGTTCAAGAAGGTGGCCGGCAAGCCGCTGCCGGACTGGGCCAAGGACATCGACGCCACGAGCTGGGCGCAGATCTTCCTGAAATTCCTGCTGTCGCATCCGGCCGTCACCGCCGTCATTCCGGGCACCGACAAGCCCGAATACATGCTCGACAACCTCAAAGCCGGCCGCGGCCGCCTGCCGGACGCGGCCATGCGCGAGCGCATCGTGGCGTATTGGGACGCGATGTGACGCGATGCGCTTCATGCGGTTTTCCGTGTGATCGGTTCGGTTGGCATTCCGGGGCGGCCCCTTCGGGCGCGCGCGGACCGGCAGCCGACCCAAGCCGTATGAGGAGGGTGTCACGTGCCGCATCGCTCTCGCGATCCTTTCGGCCCGAGCTGGTCCTTGAGAGAGGTTCGCTTCGCGGCTCCTGAAGAGCAGAGACCGCGAGGGGAGCGGGACGCCAGGGCGCCGGCTCTTTTTAGTTTTGAGAATGCCGGCTTCCCGGCGTCCCACCCGGCGATTTCGGTCCGAAGGCCTTCCGCCTCGCCGCGGACAGGATGGTCCCTGTGCGCGGGTAGTGCCGTGG
>DASQLE010000182.1:0-2020 GCA_035630175.1 Beijerinckiaceae bacterium | reverse complement strand
CTGCGCGGTCTTGGCGTTGAAGGCCTTGCAGAATTCCATGATGTTGAGGCCGCGCTGACCGAGCGCGGGACCGATCGGCGGGGACGGATTGGCCGCCCCGGCCGGTACCTGAAGCTTCACGTAGCCCGTGATCTTCTTTGCCATGGGACTGCTCCCAAAATGGCCGGCCGCCCGATGCCATCGGACGCCCGGCGGTTGCAGGTCGCGGTCGCGGCCCTTGCGAAGTCCGGCTGGCGACCGGACGAGCCTCCCGCGGGGTTAAAGGCCCTGCCGCGTCATCCTCGGCCGGAGCCGAAGGCGGAGAGCCGAGGACCTCGGGCCGAATCTGCGCCCTGTGGTCCTGAAATCCTCGGGTCGTCGCTTGCGCGCCGCCCGAGGATGACGGGGGATCAGGTCTTCTCGACCTGCCCGTATTCCAATTCGACCGGCGTGGCGCGGCCGAAGATCGAGACCGCCACCTTGAGGCGGGCGCGGTCCTCGTCGATCTCCTCGACGACGCCGTTGAAGGAGGCGAAGGGACCGTCGGCGACGCGCACCTGCTCACCGATCTCGAAATGGATCGAGGGCTTCGGCCGGTCGACGCCCTCGGCGACCTGGCCCTTGATGCGCTCGGCCTCGGAATCCGGGATCGGCACCGGCTTCGACTTGTCGGCGCCGAGGAAGCCGGTCACCTTCGGGGTGTTCTTGATAAGGTGGTAGACCTCGTCGGTGAGGTCGCATTTCACGAGGACGTAGCCGGGAAAGAACTTGCGCTCGGCGTCGACCTTGCGGCCGCGGCGCACCTCGACGACCTTCTCCATCGGCACCATGACCTCGTCGAACTTCTCCGCCAGGCCTCGCTGCGCCGCCTGGTCCTTGATCGACTGGGCCACCTTGTTCTCGAAATTCGAGTAGGCGTGCACGATATACCAGCGCTTGGCCATGCCCCGCCCCTTACAGCCCGAGAACGAGGCCGACGCCCCAGCGCAGGATCTGGTCGACGACCAGGAAGAACAAGCTCGCCAGGATCGCCATCACGAACACCATGACGGTGGTGATGATCGTCTCCTTGCGGCTCGGCCAAGTGACCTTGGCGCCTTCGGCCCGCACCTGCTGCAGGAACTCGAACGGATTCGTCTTTGCCATGTCTCATCCGCGGCCGGCCCGTGAGCCGCCGCGGCCTCATCTGCGGGCTGCCGCCCAAACGTGCTGCGGCGCGAAGCTGTCCGCCTCGCGCCACCGGTCCAACATAAGCTGGGATAGCCGCGCCTATAACGCAAGTTTTTCGGCTTGTCGATGGCGACGCATTCTGTGGCGCGGGCGAGCCCGGACCCGACCAGCAGGCGGGCCGCGCATCGATTTTCCGGATCGCCTCGGAATGGCATCATAAGGGTGACTTGCGTTCCCGCTGGCAGGAGTGGAGGGACTCGAACCCCCAACCCCCGGTTTTGGAGACCGGTGCTCTAGCCAGTTGAGCTACACTCCTTCAGCGGAACCGGGCGGCGCCGTCGCCCGACTCTATTTTGTCATTGCCGGGCTTGACCCGGCAATCCATGTCGCGCCGTGGATGCCCGGGTCAAGTCCAGGCATGACAAAGACGAGTTAGTCCATGACCTGGGCGACGACGCCGGCGCCGACGGTGCGGCCGCCCTCGCGGATGGCGAAGCGCAGCTTCTCCTCCATGGCGATCGGCACGATCAGGGTCACGTCCATGGTCACGTTGTCGCCCGGCATCACCATCTCGGTGCCCTCCGGCAGCGTCACCACCCCGGTCACGTCCGTCGTCCGGAAGTAGAATTGCGGGCGGTAGTTGGTGAAGAACGGCGTGTGCCGACCCCCCTCCTCCTTGGTCAGGATGTAGGCCTCGGCCTTGAAGCGCGTATGCGGCTTCACCGAGCCAGGCTTGCACACCACCTGGCCGCGCTCGACGTCCTCGCGCTTGGTGCCGCGCAGCAGCACCCCGACATTGTCGCCCGCCTGGCCCTGGTCGAGCAGCTTGCGAAACATCTCGACGCCCGTCACCGTCGTCTTCTGGGTGTCG
>DASQLE010000181.1:0-3999 GCA_035630175.1 Beijerinckiaceae bacterium | reverse complement strand
CGGCCTTGCGCTTCTTGTCGTCCTCGGCGTTCTCCGCGGCTTCACGAACCATCCGCTCGATCTCGTCCTGGCTGAGGCCGCCGGACGCCTGGATGCGGATCTGCTGCTCCTTGTTGGTCGCCTTGTCCTTCGCCGTGACGTTGACGATGCCGTTGGCGTCGATGTCGAAGGTGACCTCGATCTGCGGTACGCCGCGCGGCGCCGGCGGGATGCCCATCAGGTCGAACTGGCCAAGCAGCTTGTTGTCGGCCGCCATCTCGCGCTCGCCCTGGAAGACCCGGATCGTCACCGCGCCCTGGTTGTCCTCGGCGGTCGAGAAGACCTGGCTCTTCTTGGTCGGGATCGTCGTGTTGCGATCGATCAAGCGCGTGAACACGCCGCCGAGCGTCTCGATGCCGAGCGACAGGGGCGTCACGTCGAGCAGGAGCACGTCCTTGACGTCGCCCTGCAGCACGCCCGCCTGGATGGCGGCGCCGATGGCCACGACCTCGTCCGGATTGACGCCCTTATGCGGCTCCTTGCCGAAGAAGGTCTTCACCACCTCTTGGATCTTGGGCATGCGCGTCATGCCGCCGACGAGCACGACCTCGCCGATGTCGCCGGCCGAGAGGCCGGCGTCCTTGAGCGCCTTGCGGCACGGCTCGATCGTCTTCTGCACCAGGTCGTCGACAAGCGATTCGAACTTCGCTCGCGACAGCTTCAGCGCGAGGTGCTTCGGCCCGGAGGCGTCGGCCGTGATGTAGGGCAGGTTGATCTCGGTCTGAGTCGCCGACGAGAGCTCGATCTTGGCCTTCTCGGCCGCCTCCTTGAGGCGCTGCAGGGCAAGCTTGTCCTTGGTCAGGTCGATGCCCTGATCCTTCTTGAACTCGGCCGCCAAGTATTCGACGAGGCGCATGTCGAAATCCTCGCCGCCGAGGAAGGTGTCGCCGTTGGTCGACTTCACCTCGAACACGCCGTCGCCGATCTCGAGGACCGAGATGTCGAAAGTGCCGCCGCCGAGGTCGTAGACCGCGATGGTGCCGGACTTCTTCTTGTCGAGGCCGTAGGCGAGGGCCGCCGCGGTCGGCTCGTTGATGATGCGCATCACCTCGAGCCCGGCGATCTTGCCGGCGTCCTTGGTGGCCTGGCGCTGGGCGTCGTTGAAATAGGCCGGCACGGTGATGACCGCCTGCGTGACCGGCTGCCCGAGATACGATTCGGCCGTCTCCTTCATCTTCTGCAGGATGAAAGCCGAGATCTGCGAGGGCGAATACTGCTTGCCGTCGGCCTGAGTCCAGGCGTCGTTGTTCGGTCCCTTGACGATCTTGTAGGGGACGAGGCCCATGTCCTTCTTGGTCATGGGGTCGTCGAAGGTGCGCCCGATCAGGCGCTTGATGGCGAAGAACGTCCGTTCCGGATTGGTCACCGCCTGGCGCTTGGCCGGCTGGCCGACCAGCCGCTCGCCGTCGTCCGTGAAGGCGACGATCGAGGGCGTGGTGCGCGCCCCTTCCGCGTTCTCGATGACTTTCGGCGTCGCGCCTTCCATGACGGCGACGCAGGAATTGGTGGTGCCAAGGTCGATGCCGATGACCTTACCCATGGCTTGATCCCTCACGATTTAAGCAGACCGCGCCGAGCCCCTCGAAAAGCAACTCGGCCCATGGCTGTTTGACGATGATACATTGCGGAGAGGACCCGGTTTCCGGCCGACGGTTCGGGGCACACGGCCGAGGCAACTCGGGTCTTCTCTGCGCCCGGGCGTGATATAAGAAGGGGGTCATGGCGCCGCAAGGCGAGCATCGCCTTGTTTTTGCTCGTCTTCGGCAGCACGGTTGTGGCACAACCGCCATAACGTCAGAGCGTCCGTCCGTGTTAGGCAGGCGCCGCAATCCGAGCCCTTGTTTGATGATCCTGAAGCGTCCGACGCTCCTCGCCGCCATGCTGGCGGTCGCGACTGCCTCCCCGGGGACGGCAGCGGCGCAGGGCTTTTTCGAGCGGCTGTTCGGCGTTCGTCCGCTGCCGCCGCCGCCATCGCAAATTCCGCAGCAGAACCGGCCGTTGCCGCCGCCGCCACCTGGCGTGCCGGGTGTGCCGCCGACCGGCTGGGAGCCCGACAGCGGCGTGCCGGAAGGCCCGGCGCAATCCTCCGGTCCGGCCCCGGCCCGACCGGTGGCCGTGCGGGCGCCGAGCGAGGAGGGGGTGCTCGGGCGCGACCTTAAGCTAAACGGCGCCGCCGGCTCCCTGCGCATCGAGCGCACCGGGCAGGGAACCCTTCAGGCTCAAGTCACCCTGGCCGGCGCCAAGATCTCGCAGCCGACGGAGAGCTGCACGGCTCGGCTCGGCGGCGGGCAGACCGCCCTGACGAGTCTCGGCAAAGCCGACGGCCTTGCGCGCTATGAGCTGCAGGCCCCCGCCTGCCCGATCGTGTTCGACGTGGTCGAGGGCGCCGTCCTGGTGAGCGCGCCGACGGAAGCCTGCGCCATCCAGGAGGCGGATTGCCAGACGGACCCGCGCGGGCTGTGGGGGCCGGATCCGGCCAGCCTCTTGCCCCGCGCAGGCGAGCTCGAGCAGGCCCGCGGCAGCTTCGACAAGGCCGTGCGCGAGAACTATAAGGCGCTGGCCCAGCGGGCGAGCGGGCAGGGCGCGCGCCCGGTCGTTGCCGAGCAGGCGGCCTTCTCGTCGGAACGCGAGCAGGTGTGCCGGTCCTATGCGCGCGAGGGAGCGCACGGCTTCTGCAACGCCCGCTACAGCGAGGCGCGGGCCGTCACCCTCGCCGCCCGCCTCGGCATCCTGCAGCAGGCGGAAGCGCCGGCCGCGCGCCCACCGCGCCCGCGCCCACCGCCGGTGACCGAGGCGGCGCCGCGCCAAGACTTCAACCCCTATCAAGTCCGCTGAGATCGCCGTCCGCGTGACGACGCGCGCGGACAGCGTCTGCCGTTCCGTCGGCCGGAGTGCCGCCCCTGATTGCTAAACCGATTGGTTAAGTTTAGGCTCGCGCCATGTCCGCCCACCGACGAGGAGATCGACATGGCTGAGACGAAGGTGCTCGCGCCGGCGAGCGAATTGGCGCGCCACGGGCTCAACTACCCGAACGAGAGCGCGGAATACCGCCGCGCCAGGACGGCGTTGCTCGCCGAGGAGATCGAGCTGCGCCGTCAAATCGAGCGTGTCGCGGCGCAGCGCCGCGCCCTGCCGCCGGGCGGCAAGGTGCCGGAGGACTACTTCTTCCAGGGAGAGAACGGGCCGGTCCGCTTCTCTGAGCTGTTCGGCGACAAGGAGACGCTGGTTGTCTACAATTACATGTACGGGCCCAAGCGCGAGCGGCCGTGCCCGATGTGCACCTCGCTGCTCAGCGCCTATGACGGCGAGATGCCCGACATGCTGCAGCGGGTCGCGTTCGCGGTCGTCGCCAAGTCGCCGATCGAGCGACTCCTCGGCTTCAAGAAGGAGCGCGGATGGCGGCACCTGAAGCTCTATTCGTCGGCCGGAAACAGCTTCAATCGCGACTACTTCGCCGAAGGGCCGAAAGGCGAGGACGACGCCGCCTTGAACGTCTTCACCCGCCGCGACGGCACGATCCGCCATTTCTGGGGCGGCGAGATGAGCGGCAAGACTGCCGATCCCGGCCAGGATCCGCGCGGCGCTCCCGACCTGATGCCGTTGTGGACGATCCTCGACACCACGCCCGAAGGGCGCGGCACGGACTGGTATCCGAAGCTCGATTACGGGCCGAAAGGATAGCGTTTTCGCTCCTCCTCGCAGGGAGGGCAGGCTCGGCCGAAGGCTGAGCCTGTGGGGGTCGCTCCGCCTGGCGAGAGCGCCCTGATAGGTCGATGGTAGCGGGTTAGGCGCTGAGCTTGCCGGCCTCCCAACCGAGGATGGCCTGCTTGCGCGTCAAGCCCCAATGGTAGCCGGTGAGGGCGCCGGAGCGGCCGAGCACCCGGTGGCAGGGCACCACGAAGGAGATCGGATTCTTGCCGACCGCCGCGCCGACGGCGCGCGAGGCCGAGGCCTTGCCGA
>DASQLE010000180.1:0-2444 GCA_035630175.1 Beijerinckiaceae bacterium | reverse complement strand
GCGGTGATCAGCGACCCCGAGCGCCGCGCCGCCTCGACCACGACGACGCCGTAGGACAATCCCGAGACGATGCGGTTGCGGCGCGGGAAGTCGCGGCCGCGCGGCTCCCATGCGAGCGGCATCTCGGAGATCGCGGCGCCGCCGTCGGCGACGATCTGCTCGAGCAACGGCGCGTTGTCGCTCGGGTAGACGCGCTCGTGACCGCCGGCCAGGACGGCGACCGTGCCGGTGGCGAGCGCCGCCCGATGGGCGCGGGCGTCGATGCCGCGCGCCAGGCCCGAGACGACGACATAGCCGGCGGCGCCGAGATCACGGGCAAGTCGCTCGGTGAAGGCGAGGCCTGCCGCGGAGGCGTTGCGCGAGCCGACGATCGCCACCGTCGGGCGGCTCAGAACCGCGACCGAGCCGCGCACGGCGAGCAAGGGCGGCGCGGTGTCGACCGCCTGCAGCGGGCGCGGATAATCCGGCTCGCCGAACGCGACGAAGCGGATCCCGCGACGCGACGCTTCCTCGATCTCGCGGGCCGCCTCCGCGCGGGTGGCGAGCTTGCCGGGCCGGCCGCGCCGGCCGGCGAGGCCCGGCAGCGCCTCGAGAGCGCCCGCGGCTCCGCCGAAACGATTGACGAGGGCGCGGAACGTGCGCGGGCCGATGCCGTCGGTGCGGATCAACCGCAGCCAATCGATCCGCTCCTCGTCGCTGAGGCGCCCGGCCATCATCCCTTCTGCCCGATCCGGCCTTCGCTCCCGGCCGCAAGCCGTTTGATGTTCTCGCGGTGCTTCCACCAGAGAAGCGCGACGAGGACGATGAACAGCTCGGCCATCTGCCGCTCGCCCATCGCCCACAGCACCGCCGGCGTCGCCGCGCTGGCGATCAGCGCCGCGAGCGACGAGTAGCGCATCGCCGCCGCAACCGCGAGCCATAGGACGGCGAAGGCGAGCGCCGCCGCGGGCTTGAGCGCGAGCAGGCAGCCGAGGAAGGTGGCGACGCCCTTGCCGCCCTTGAAGCCGAGCCAAACGGGGAAGAGGTGGCCGAGAACGGCGCCGAAAGCCGCCAGCACCGCGGTGTTGGCGCCCCATTGCCAGGCGATCGCCACGGCGAGCGTGCCCTTGAGCGCGTCGGCGAGAAGCGTCGCCGCGGCAAGGCCCTTGCGGCCGGTGCGCAGAACGTTGGTGGCGCCGATATTGCCGGAGCCGATCTTGCGCACGTCGCCGAGCCCGGCGAGGCGGGTGAAGAGGAGGCCGAACGGGATCGAGCCGAGCAAATAGCCGAAGACGAGCGCGGCAAGAAAGTACGGCGCGTCGAGGGACCAGTTCATCGAATGCGGCATGTCATTCCCGGCCGGAGGCGGCGGCCACACGGGAAGGGGATCCAGGAATCGTCGGCGCTGGGCCCCCTTCCCTCGCCTGCGGCTCGGCGGGGACGACAGAGCGGCCGTGCACGAGGCGGCCGGCGACGAAGGTCTTGAGGACGCGGCCTTGCAGGCGCGCCTCGTCGAAGGGCGAGTTCTTGGACCGGGAGTGGAGCTCGCGCTTGTCGAGCACGTACGGGGCATCGATGTCGACGAGGATGAGATCGGCCGGGGCGCCGGGCGTTAGCCGGCCGCCCGGCAGGCCAAGGATGTCGGCCGGTCGCGTCGCCAGCGCGTGCAGCAGCTTCGGCAACGGCATGTCGCCCGCGTGGACGAGGCGCAGCGCTGCGGACAGCAGCGTCTCGAGGCCGACGGCGCCGTCGGCGGCCTCGGCGAAGGGCAGGCGCTTCGTCTCCACGTCCTGCGGATTGTGGTCGGACACGACGACGTCGATGATCCCGTCGGCGAGCGCCGCGATGACGGCCTGCCGGTCGTCCTCGTGACGCAGCGGCGGCGACAGCTTCAGGAAGGTGCGGTAGTCGCCGATGTCGTTCTCGTTGAGCGCGAGATTGTTGATCGAGACGCCGCAGGTGACCGGAAGGCCGTCCGCCTTGGCGCGGCGCACGAGGGCGACGGAATCGGCGCAGGAGATCAGGGCGGCGTGGTAGCGCGCGCCGGTCAGGCGGACGAGGTGCAAGTCGCGCTCGAGCATCAGGGTCTCGGCCTCGCGCGGGACGCCGAGCAGGCCAAGGCGGCTGGCGAGCTCGCCCTCGTTCATGACGCCGTCGCCGACGAGGTCCGCATCCTCGACGTGGTGCATGATCAGAGCGTTGAAATCGCGCGCGTAGGTGAGCGCGCGGCGCATCACCTGAGCGTTGGCGACCGAGCGCGCCCCGTCCGTGAAGGCGACCGCGCCGGCCTCGCCGAGGAGCTCGATCTCGGTCATCTCGCGGCCCTCGAGGCCCTTCGTGAGGGCGGCGGCCGGCCTGACGTTCACGACGGCCCTCTCGCGCGCGCGCCGGAGCACGAAGTCGATGATGGCGGGGTCGTCGAGCACCGGATTGGTGTCCGGCATGGTCACGATCGTGGTGACGCC
>DASQLE010000179.1:0-2483 GCA_035630175.1 Beijerinckiaceae bacterium | reverse complement strand
CCGGCCTCGAGCGCCGCATGGATGGCGACCGAGTGCTCCGGCCAGACGTTGATCAGCCCGGAGGTAAAGCCGCGCGCCCCGACCGCGTAGAGGGGCGGCGCCCAGGTCTCGGCAAGGCCACCCACCCAGACGATGCCGGGATCGGCGCGCCGCATGGCTTCGGCCAGCCGCAACGGAGTCGGCGACGCCCATTTCACCCCCGCGACGCCCGGCACGCGGCAGAGCTGCTCGATGGCGTCGAGCCCGATCCCGTCGTTGCGCAAATACAGCATGAGCGGCAGCCCTCCGCCGGCCTCGGCGACGCGCTGCACGTAAGCGACGACCCCGCGCGGCGACACGAACGGGTCCGGCGGCTGGTGCACCATGAGAGCCGAGGCGCCGGCGGCGCGGGAAACGCGCGCCAGGGCACAGGCATCACTGACGCTGCGGCCGACACCGGCGAGCAGCGGCACGCGGCCGGCGACCTGCCCGGCGACTGCCTGCACCATGGCCTCGGCCTCGGCGGTGGTGAGCCCGTAGAACTCGCTCGTATTGCCGTTGGCGACGAGCACATGGATTCCGGCGCGGATCGCCCGGTCGACGACCGGCTTCAGGCGGTCCGGCGCGATGCGGTCGTCGGCGTCGAACGGGGTCACGAGGATGCCCGAGATGCCGGTCAGGGCGGCGCGAAGCCGAGCGTCGATCGATGTCATAGGTCCTCCTGCACGCGCGCTTACCATACCGCCGGCCACTGTACCACGGAAACCGAATCGGCGCCCCTTGCCGGACGGCCTGCCGCTAAACCGCACAGCCTAGAATTCAACCGCGCACCCCATGCCGATCCGGACTTGATCCGGGGAGCCTCGAAGCGCGCACAACGATGGTGTGTGCTTCGAGGCTCAGCCCTGGCGGGCTTCGCGCCTCAGCATGAGGAGGGATTGCGGGCAGGTGAGTGGACGACCTCTGCTCGACATCGCAAAGTCGGCGGCAGGGGGAGGTGACTCGATGCTGGCTGAGTTCAAGCGTCTGTTGAAGGTGGCGGCAGTCGGCTGGTGGAACGATCGCGCCATGAGCCTCGGCGCCGCCATCGCCTTCTTCACGGTGTTCTCGCTGGCCCCGATCCTTCTCACCGCGATCGCGGTGGCGGGCCTTGCCTTCGGGCGCGAAGCCGCTCAAGGCGCCGTCGTCGGCGAGCTCGGCGGCTTGATCGGCGAGGGCGACGCCAAGGCGGTGGAGGCCATGATCGCCAGCGCCAGCAATGTCGGCTCCGGCGTGATCGGCACGACGATCGGCATTTTGACGTTCCTGCTTCTCGCGACCGGGGCGATCGTGGAGCTGCAGGACGATCTCAACATCATCTGGAAGGTGCAGCCGCCGCCGAGCTACGGCGTTATGGACTTCGTCCGCACGCGCCTCCTCAGTCTCGCGCTCGTCAGCGGCATCGGCTTCCTGCTTCTCGTCTCGCTCGTCGTCGATGCGGCCCTGACCTCGTTCGGCGCCTATCTCGGAGCGTCGTTCTCCGGAGCCGCCGCGATTCTCTGGATCCTGAACAGCCTTGTCTCCTTTGCGGCCGCGACGTTTCTGTTCGGCATGATCTTCAAGGTCCTGCCGGCCGTCGACCTGACCTGGAAGGATGTCGGCATCGGCGCGATGCTCACGGCGGCCCTGTTCACCCTCGGCAAGTTCGCGATCGGATTCTATCTCGGGCAGAGCAACGTCGCCTCGAGCTTCGGCGCCGCCGCATCCATCATCACGATCCTCCTGTGGATCTATTACTCCTCCCTCATTCTTCTCTTCGGGGCCGAGTTCACCAAGGCTTTCGCGGAGAGTCGCGGCAGCCAGATCGGCAAGAGGAGAGGGGCGTTGCTCGCCGAAGGCGGCGTTCCCGCGGTCGCCGATCGGTGAGGAGATCGCACGCCGCATCCCTGCGATGCGCGGCCGTCCTACACGATATGGAACCGCTCGGCTGATACGCGGATTCCCTCATGCATGAGTCAGAACACCGCTCGTGCTCCGAAGGAGAAGGCGCTCGCGATCCACGACCGGCTTTGCGCCGTCTACGAATGCCCGATCGCTTATTTCCACGATTACGACCCGCTCAGCGAGCTGGTCTCGTCGCTGCTCTCGCACCGGACCCGCAACGCCGATTCAGGGCGCGCCTTCAAGGCGCTGAAGGTGCGCTATCCCGATTGGGTGGCCGTCCGCGACGCGCCGACCTCCGACATCGAGACAACGATCGCCGGCGTGACGTGGCCGGAGCAGAAGGCGCCGCGCATCCAGGCGGTGCTGCGCGCGATCACCGCCCGGCACGGCGCGCTCACCCTCGATTTCCTCGCCGAGGCGCCGTCGCCGAGGCGCGCGCGTGGCTTCAAAGCATTCCCGGGATCGGCCCGAAGACGAGCGCCGCCGTTCTGTCCTTCTCGACCTTGCGCAAGGCGGCGCTGCCCGTCGACAGCCATCACCATCGCGTCGCGCAGCGCACGGGGCTGATCCCCGCCACAACC
>DASQLE010000178.1:0-2884 GCA_035630175.1 Beijerinckiaceae bacterium | reverse complement strand
GGCTCATTAGCGGCACCCTCCGTGATTAGCAAGGCGAGCCGCGCCCGCTCGCCCGACCGCCGCTCATCTCCTTGCAATCGATCACGTTCATGCGTTTCGATTGATCCAATCGAAAACGCATCGTGACTAGCCGAGCAGCCGGAAGCGCGACCGCTTGCCCTCGGCGTCGTCGGGGCCGGGGTCGTCGGGCGGGCGCGGCACCGGAAACACCACCGGCGCCGGTTCCACGTGCGGCGTTCCGGAGCCGTTCGGCTTGGTCCCGCGGTCCGGCACGGGTGCGGCCGCTCGTTCCAGCGGCCTCTCGGGCTCGGTCGTCTCGACGGGCTCGGCGGCGGGGGCGGGCGAAGGCGTCTCCGCCGGAGGCGGCTCGCTCGTCGCCGCGACGGTCGGCTCGTCGACATCGGGCGCGGGCGGGCGAGCCACGATCTCCTCGACCGTCACCGGCGCTGCCTTCGGTTCCAGGATCTCCACCGGCTCGACGGAGGCGGGGATGAGCTGCGGCGCGGGCTCGACCGCTTGGTCGTCGAGATCGGCGAGCACGTCGTCGAGAACCGACGGGGTCGGCCCGGAGATGACCTCCGGCGGCACCTCCCAGCGGAAGGCGTCGAGCTTGCCGGTGACCGGCGACACGGGCGCCCAGCGGTCCGTGACGAGGCCGTCGGCGACCCAGGCCGGATCGCGGCGGCCATGCGCGGCGCGCGCCAGCCACTCGCGCACACGTCCGGTCGTGCCGTGCTCGGCATGCTCGAGATCGGCCATGAGGAGCGCCGTGCGCATGGTCGGCCGCTCGTCGATGATCGGCTGCAGGGTGCTCCGCGCCCGCTCGAACTCGCGCGCCTCGATGGCTGTGCGGGCAAGCGCGAGCCGGGCTTCCGGGTGCCACATGGAGAGCTTTGCGAGCGTCTCGGCGCGGCGCAGGCGGTCGCTGGCCGAATCGCCCGGCCTGAGGTTGAGGTAGACGGCGGCGAGCTCGGGATGCGGGGTCGCCTTCCAGGCCGCCTCGACCACCCGCGCGGCGCGCTTGAGATCGCCCTGCCGCGACAGCAGCCGTCCCGCCAGCGCCGCCGCCGGCACGAGGTCGGGCGCCAGCTTCACGGCTTCCAAGGCGCCAGCCAGCGACGCCGCTTCGTCGGCGTCCGCGCGGGCGAGCGCGTCGGCGGCGAGCAGCACGGCGCGCTGGCGCTTGGCGGCCGTCTTGTCGAGGAGCCCGAGCGAGGCGCGCCGCTCGACGAGGGCGAGGGCGCCGCGCCAATCGCCTTCGGCGGAGCGCGCCTCGAGCACCGCGTCGTTGGCCCAGGTGACGGACGGCGCCTGCCGCGCCGCTTCCGTCGCGTAGTCGCGCGCCGCCTCGGCGTCGCCGCGACGGCGCGCCTCGACGAACAGGCCGCGCAGGCCGAGGACGCGCGTTTCGTCGCCGTCGAGCATGCGCCGGAAGGCCGCCTCGGCGGCGTTGCGGTCGCCCGAGACCTGCGCCGCCTGCGCCTTGAGCAGCAGGGTCAGCGGCTCGCGCCCCAACAGGCGCTCGGCTTCGCGCGCGTTGCGCCGCGCCGCCACGGGATCGCCGGCGCCGACGGCGATCATGCCGCGCGACACGGCCGAATAGCCGCGCGCCCGGCGGCGCGCGCGCGTGGCGAAACTCATGCGGCTCGGCAGGCGCAGGAAGAACCCGACGACCGACCACAGCAGGGCCAGCAGCATCGCCAGCGCGACCGCCATCACCGCCGCGGCGGCGACGGTGGTCTCGACCCGGTAGCCGCCCCAGGTGATGAGGACCCCGCCGGGCCGGTCGGCGAGCCAGACCGCTCCGAAAGCAGCCACGCACAGGAGGCCGATGAAGACGAGAGCGCGCCACATGATACGAACAGCTCCTTCTAGCGCGTGGAGGCTTCGAGCGTTGACAAGGCTTCGGCATAGATGCCGCGGGCCGATTCCTCGGCACTCGCGCGTTGCCGGAGCTTGGCGCCCCAATCCGGCGCGAGGTTCCGGGACGGCTCCGGCAGCGCCTGCCAGGCGTTGGCGGCGTCGGTGAGCGCGCCTCGGTCGAGCGCATCCTCGATGCGGCCGACGACACTCGCCACGTCCGTGGCCTTGGGATCGTCGATGGCGCGGACGGTGACAACCTTGTCGAGCATGCGCCAGACGCGCTCGCCCCAATCGCCGGCGGCCGGCCGCGCCTGCGCGATCATGCGCGCGCCGATCGGCTCGAATTCCTGCACGAGGGCGGCGGCGCTCGGCGGAGCGCTTTGCGCATAAGGTTCCAACGAGCGCAGGGTGTCGGGCTTGATGCCGACACGGCGCAGCGCGGCGAGGGTCTGGCCAAGGGGCGCGCCTTCCCGCAAGGAATCCTGAAGTCGGTCCGCAAGCGTCACGCGAAGGGTCGCCGCCAGGGCGTCCGGGCCGTTATCCGAAACCTGCTTGGCCAAGGCCGTGAGGCGCCCGTCTTGATCGGTCACGCGGCGCTCGAGCCCTTGCGCGGCGGTCGCAGCCGCCTGCACCCGGCTGTCGGCCGCGGCCACCTGTTCCTTCAGGGAGGACGCGGCCTGCGCACGCGCCCCGACCTCTTTCTCGAGGGCGGCGAGCGCCTGCGCGCGCGTTTCGGCCGCCTTCTCGACGGCGGCGAGACGGCTCGCGAGATCCGCCAGGGCCGATGCGCCCGCCGGGTTCTCGGGCGCGGCCGTTTGCGGCGGCCGCTTGAGCGCTTCTTGCGCTTGCTGGGCGCCGCGCTCGGCGAGAGCACGCGTCGTGCCGAGCTGGTCGGCGAGCGCCTTGGTGTCGGCGGCGAGAGCGGATACCCGGCTCTCGAGCGGCGCGAGGTTCGGCGCCGCCGTGACGCGCTGCTCGATCTGCGCGAGCCGGGCCCCGCTGTCGCCGGGCCGCCACCAGG
>DASQLE010000177.1:0-3131 GCA_035630175.1 Beijerinckiaceae bacterium | reverse complement strand
GTCGCCATCGTCGACATCGCCACGGGGCTCTACGCCACGATCGCCATCCTCGGCGCCCTCGCCTCGCGCACGGCCACCGGGCGCGGCCAGAAGGTGGCGGTCTCCCTGTTCGAGACCGGTCTGTCGCTGCTCGCCAACGTCGCCTCGAACCATCTCGTCACGGGCAAGGATGCCGGGCGTTTCGGCAACGGCCATCCCAACATCGTGCCGTACAGCACCTACCCCACTGCCGACGGCTCGATCGTGCTGGCGGTCGGCAATGACGGGCAGTTCGCGCGCCTCTCCGAGGTCGCCGGCCATCCCGAATGGGCACGCGATCCGCGCTTCGCCAAGAACGTCGATCGGGTCCGCAACCGCGCTCTTTTCGAGCCGGTCTTGGCCGCGGCGCTCCAGAGCCACGAGACGGCCTGGTGGATTGATCGGTTGCGCGCCGCCGGCGTGCCGTGCGGCGCCGTCAACGGCGTCGCCGCCGCCCTCGCCGACCCGCAAACGGCGGCGCGCGACATGGTCATGACCGTGCAGCATCCGACCGCCGGCACCCTGCGCATGCTCGGCTTCCCCATCACCATGGCGGCGACGCCGCTCACCGCCGCCTTGCCCCCTCCCTTGCTCGGCCAGCACACGCACGAGGTGCTGCGCGGCGAGCTCGGGCTCGACGACGCGGCGCTCGCGCGCTTGGTCGCCGAGGGCGCCGTCGCGGCGCAGCCTGTGGAGGAGCCGGCGTGATCACCGGCCTGTCGCATGTCGCCATCGCGGTGCCGAGCATCACGGCGGCGGCGGAGGTGCTGGCGCGGCGGCTCGGCCTCGCCATCGGCCCCATCCACGACAACGCGGAGCAAGGCGTGCGCCTCGCCTATGCGGATCTCGGCAACGCGCGCCTCGAGCTGATCGAGCCGTTGCGGCCAGACAGCCCGGTCGCGCGCTTCCTCGAACGCAATCCCGCCGGCGGCCTGCATCACCTCGCCTTCGCGACGGGCGATCTCGATGCCGCCCTCGCGGCAATGGCGGAGACGGGCACGCGTGTCGTCGGGCGACGGGGACACAACACGCACGGCCAGGCCATCGCCTTCCTCCACCCGGCCGACCTGCTCGGCGCCCTCATCGAGCTCGAGGAGCGGCGGGATCGTCCGACGGGGTGAGCCACGCCTCGCTCCTTCTCGTCCTCGGCTTGTGCGCCTTTGCCAGCGGCTTCGGCCTGCGCATCGTCGACCCGCTCATGCCGCTGCTGGCGGGCGAGTTCGGCACGACGCTCGCCGTCACCTCGCTCGCCGTCACGGCCTTCTCCATCGCGTATGCGCTGAGCCAGCCGATCCTCGGGCCGCTCGGCGACGTCATGGGTAAGCCGCGCATGATCGTCGCCTGCGGCGGCGTCGCCGCGCTGCTCGTGCTCGCCTCGGCGGCGGCGCCGAGCTTCGAGGCGATGCTGATCCTGCGCGCCGTCTCAGGGTTCGCCGCGGGCGGCGTCATCCCGCTCTGCGTCGCCTTGTTGAGCGACCGGGTCGCGGGCGCCGACCGCCAGGTCGCCATCGGCCGCTTCCTGATGGCGCCCATCCTCGGGCAGATGCTCGGAGCCGCCAGCGCCGGCATCGTCGCCGAACGCTTCGGGTGGCGGGCCGTGTTCGTGCTCACCGGCACCCTGCTGATCGGCGCGATGGCGACCGCGCTCCTGACGCTGCGCGGCGAGGCGCGGCCGCCGCCCGAGCCGTTCGCGGCGCGCTCGATCCTCGACCGCTACGGCCTCGTCTTCGCCAACCCGAAAACGATCCGGCTGCATGCCCTCATCATGCTGGCCGGCGGGGCCGCCTTCGGCATCCTGCCCTACGTGGCGGCGATCCTGTCGCGCCGGCTCGGCACGGGCTCGGCCGAAGCCGGCCTCGTCATTGCCGGCTTCGGAATCGGCGGCGTCGTGTTCGCGGTTGTTATTCGCGTCGTCTTCCAGCGGCTCGGCGCGGCGCTGATGGCCCGCCTCGGCGGGCTGGCCGGCGGCATCGCCGTCATCGCATTCGCGCTGCCGCTGCCGTGGCTCTGGGATGCCGCGCTGTTCGTCGTGTTCGGCTTCTTCTATTACATGCTGCACAACACCTTGCAGGCGCAGGCGGCCGACCTGGCGCCGTCGGCGCGCGGCTCGGCCGTGTCGCTGTTCGCCTTCTCGATGTTCACGGCCCAGGGAATCGGCCCGATCGTCGTCGGGCAGGTGCTCGACGCCGCCGCGCCGATGCCGGTCCTGATCGGCCTCGGCCTCGTCCTCGCCGGGGTCGGCCTCACGGCGGAGCGCGTTCTGTTTCGTTGAGCGCAAAATCCCCTCCTCCTTGCGGGGAGGGCGGACTCGGCCGAAGGCCGAGCCGGGTGGGGGGCGAAAAGTCGGAGCGCCAGGCGTTTCGCTATTCCGCTCCCTTGCTACAAGCCTCATCTTCACGTTCGCCCACCAAACGGCGTGGACCGTCATACAGTGAGCTTTCGTCGAACGCCGCGCTCGACGCCCACCTCGCTCGGCCCTCTGGGCCGAGTCGGTCCCCGCCGCGATGGGAGGATAACGCGCTTACTTCTTGGCGAGGCCGACCTCACGCAGGATGGCGAGGTGCTGCTCGTGCATCTGGTCGACATGGGCTCGGGCCTTGTCGGCGCCGATGTAGTCCTTCCGCAGGAACAGCTCCTTCGCGGCCTCGGTCCAGGCTTTCGATTCGGCGAGCTTGCGCAGCCGCTCGTCCCACCAGGCGACGACGGCCGGATCGAGGTTGGGCGGGCCGGCAAGGCCCAGTTCCTGCGCGAAGACGACGTCGAAACCCTGCTCCTTGGCGGTCGCGATGTCCTTCAATTCGGGCTCGGCGCGGCGCTGCTCGGTGAGGATCGCCAGCGCCTTCGCCTTGCCGCTCTTGACCAGCTCGACCGCCTCGTCGGCCGCCGTCGCTGTCAGCTCGACATTGCCCCCGAGGAACGCCGCCGTAACGGCGCCGCCGCCGTCGAAGGGAATGTAGTTCAGCTTGAGGCCTGTCGCCCGGTCGACGAGGCCGGCGATGATGCGGTCAACCGAGGCGGCCTGCGCGCCGCCGAAGCGCAGGCGGGTCTCGCTCTTCTTCCCGTGCGCCGCCAGCTCCTTGAGGTTGGAGACGGGAACCGACGGATTGGCGATC
>DASQLE010000176.1:0-7457 GCA_035630175.1 Beijerinckiaceae bacterium | reverse complement strand
TAGACCAGCAGGAGGCTGGCATAGAGGTTGCCGCGCGGCGACGTCCAGTGGCGGCCATGACGCCCCCTCCCCGCCCGTTGCTCGCCCGCCACGATCCACAGCTGGCCCGGATCGCCCCGCCGCGCCGCCGCGGCCGCTTCGTCGTTGGTGGACGGCGTCGAATCGAGGGCGAGCAGCCGGTAGCCGGAGGCTTCGGTCTCCGGGGCGAGGCGCACGTCAGAACAGGGATCGGGCGGCGACATCCGCCGCGCCGACGATCCAAGACGGGACGCCCGGAAGCCAGAACAGAAGGACGAGGGCGCTGCTGACTGCGAGCACGAGCTTGAGGTTGCCCGGCATGGGCTCGAAGGCGCCGGCCGGTTCGTCGAAATACATGATCTTGACGATGCGGACGTAATAGTAGGCGCCGATCACGGTGGTGATCGCTCCGATGACGACAAGGCCGAAGAGCCTCGCCTCGATAGCAGCCGCGAACACATAGAGCTTGGCGAAGAAGCCCGCTAGCGGCGGGATGCCGGCGAGCGAGAACAGCATCGCGGCAAAGCAGAAGGCGATCACCGGATGCGTGCGAGCGAGACCGGAGAGGTCCTCGATGTTCTCGTACATGAGGTCCTGCCGGCGCATGGCCAGGATGCAGGCGAAGGCGCCGAGGGTCATGGCGAGATAGATCGCCATTTAGATAGCGACGCCCTGCACGCCCTGCACGGTTCCGGCGGCCAGGCCGAGGAGCGCGTAACCGACATTGGCAATCGAGGAATAAGCCATCAGGCGCTTGATGTTGCGCTGGCCGATCGCTGCGAAGGAGCCGAGCGCCATCGAGGCGATGGAGATGAAGATGATGATCTGCTGCCATTGCCCGAGGATGCCCGGGAAGGCGCCGGCGAAGACGCGCACGGCCATGGCCATGGCGGCCATCTTCGGCGCCGCGGCGAAGAACGCGGTGACGGGCGTCGGCGAGCCCTCGTAAACATCCGGCGTCCACATGTGGAACGGCACCGCCGAGATCTTGAAGGCGACGCCGGCGGACACGAAGACGAGGCCGAGGATCAGCCCGAGGCCGACATCGCCCTGCGCGGCCGCCGCGATGGCCGGAAACGACACGGTGCCGGTGAAGCCGTAGACCAGCGACGCGCCGTAGAGCAGCATGCCGGACGACAGGGCACCGAGCACGAAGTATTTCAGCCCCGCCTCGCTCGAGCGGAGGTTGTCGCGGTCGAAGGACGCGATGACGTAGGAGGAAAGGCTCAGAAGCTCGAGGCCGAGATACAGCGCGATCAAGTCATTGGCCGAGATCAGCATGAGCGCGCCGATCGTCGAGAGCACGATCAGGATCGGATATTCGAACCGGTCGATGCCCTCACGGCGGAGGTAATCGCTCGACAGGATGATGGCGGAGGCCGAGGCGAGCAGCGTCAGAACCTTCATGAAGCGGGCGAAGCCGTCGAGGATGAAGGAACCGCCGAGGGTGATGGTGGGCTCGGCGGGCAAGAGGAGCATCGCGAGCAGCGCCACGACGAGCAGCGCGAGCGCGCCGGTAGCGACGTGACCGCTCGAACGCTCGCCGCGGAAGGCGCCGACGAGGACGAGAATCAGGGCGCCGGCGGCGAGGATGATCTCCGGCAGCGCGGGACCGAAATCGGGAAGGGTGTCGGCGGGGTTCATGGCGGTTCAATCGAGCGGCAGCGCCGCGGTTCTGGTGACCGCCGCCTGGAAGCCGCGGATGAGGGCGTCGGTCGAGGCCGCGAAGCTGTCGAGCACCGGCTGCGGCTGCACGCCGTAATAGATGACGAGCAGGACGAGAGGGGCCAGCAAGGCGATCTCGCGCCGATCGACGTCGGCGATCGCCCTCAGGCTCGGCTTCTCGAGCGGGCCGTAGAGCACGCGGCTGTAGAGCCACAGCATGTAGGGCGCCGACAGGATCACGCCGGTGGTGGCGAGGAAGGCGACCCATGGATTGGCCCGGAAGGCGCCGACGAGGGTCAGGAACTCGCCGACGAAACCGGACGTGCCCGGCAGGCCGACATTGGCCATGGTGAAGACCATGAAGGCGAGCGCGTAGAGCGGCATGCGATTGACGAGACCGCCATAGGCGGTGATCTCGCGGGTGTGCATGCGGTCGTAGATAACGCCGACGCACAGGAACAGGGCGCCCGAGACGAGCCCGTGCGAGATCATCTGGAACATGGCGCCCTGGATACCCTGCGCCGTCATGGTGAAGAGGCCCATGGTGACGAAGCCCATATGGGCGACGGACGAGTACGCGATCAGCTTCTTGATGTCGTCCTGCATGAGAGCGACGAGCGAGGTGTAGATGATGGCGACGATCGACAGGGCGTAGACGAGCGGCGCGAAATACGTGGACGCCTCCGGGAACATGGCGAGCGAGAAGCGGATGAAGCCGTAGCCGCCCATCTTCAGGAGAATGGCCGCGAGGATCACCGAGCCGGCGGTCGGCGCCCCCACGTGCGCGTCGGGCAGCCAGGTATGGACCGGCCACATGGGCATCTTCACCGCGAACGAGGCGAAGAAGGCGAGCCAGAACCACATCTGCAGGCCGCGCGCGAAGCGGTGCTGCAGGAGCTCGGGGATGTCGGTCGTGCCCGCGTCCCAATACATGGCGATGATGGCGAGCAGCATCAGCACCGAGCCGAGCAAGGTGTAGAGGAAGAACTTGAAGCTCGCGTAGACGCGCCGCTTGCCGCCCCAGATGCCGATGATCAGGAACATCGGGATGAGGCCGGCTTCGAAGAACAGATAGAAGAGGACGAGGTCGAGGGCGACGAAGACGCCGATCATGGTCGTCTCGAGGACCAGGAAGGCGACCATGTATTCCTTGACCCGGTGCTCGATCGATTCCCACGAGGCGAGGATCGCGAACGGCATCAGGAACGTCGTGAGCAGCACGAACGGCATCGAGAAGCCGTCGACGCCGAGCTTGAAGCGGATCGCTTCGGCCAGCCAGGGATGCGTCTCGACGAGCTGAAAGGCGGCCGAAGCCTGATCGAACCGGCTCCACGCGACGAGCGAGAGAAGGAAGGTCGCGACGGTGGCGATCAGCGCCGCCCAGCGCGCGTTCGAGCGCACCGCATCGCCGTCGCCGCGGAGCGACAGGATGAAGGCCGCGCCGACCAGCGGCACGATGAGAAGGCCGGACAGAAGGCCGAGCCCGAACATCAGCGCAGTCCCCCGGTGAGGTACCAGGTGATCAGGGCGGCGACGCCGATCAGCATGGCGAAGGCGTAATGGTAGACATAGCCGGTCTGCAGGCGCACGACGCCTCGCGTCACGTCGACCACGCGGGCCGCGACGCCGTCGGGGCCGAAGCCGTCGATGAGCCAGCCGTCGCCGCGTTTCCAGAAGAAGCGGCCGAGCCACATGGCCGGGCGCACGAAGACGGCGTCGTAGAGCTCGTCGAAATACCACTTGTTGAGCAGGAAGCGATAGAGGAACGGGTGCTGCGCCGCGAGCCGGGCCGGCTGCTGGGGATCGCGGATATAGAACCAAACGGCGAGGAGGAGGCCCAGCAGCATCATGACGGCCGGCGACCACACGACCAAGGCCGGGACATGGTGCATCTCGTCGAGGATCTTGTTGTCGGGCGCGGTCGTCAGCGCGCCTTTCCAGAAGGCGTCGTAGCCGTGGCCGATGAAAGCTTCCTTGAAGGCGAGGCCGGCGACGAGCGCGCCGAGCGCAAGGACGGCCAAGGGCACCAGCATGGTGAGGGGGCTCTCACGCGGGGCGTGCTCATGGTGGTCGTGGGGCGCGACGTCGACCGGCCTGACGGCGCTGCCGTGCACCGCATGCTCCGCTCCCTCGTGGTCGGGCGGCGCCCCGTGCGCGACAGGATGGGCTGCGTGGGCGGCGTGGCCGTGATGACCCCAGCGCGGCTGCCCTTCGAAGGTCAGAAAGTAGAGACGCCAGGAATAGAAGGAGGTCATGAGCACGGCGACCAGCGTGCACAGGAAGCCGTAGGCCGCACCCGGCCGGTGCGAGGCGAAAGCGGCCTCGATGATGGCGTCCTTGGAGTAGAAGCCGGCGGTGAACGGGAACCCGGTCAGCGCGAGGGTGCCGACGGCCATCATGGCTGCCGTGAACGGGATATGGCGGCGCAGGCCGCCCATGTTGCGGATGTCCTGCTCGTGGTGCATCGCGTGGATGACGGAGCCGGCCCCGAGGAACAGGAGCGCCTTGAAGAAGGCGTGCGTGAAGAGGTGGAAGATGCCGGCCGAGTAGGCGCCGACGCCGAGGCCGACGAACATATAGCCGAGCTGCGAACAGGTCGAATAGGCGACGACGCGCTTGATGTCGTTCTGCACGAGACCGACGGTGGCGGCGAACAGCGCGGTCGTGGCGCCGACGACGATGACAGCCGTCTGCGCGGCCGGGGCGGCCTCGAAGAGCGGCGACAGCCGCGCCACCATGAACACGCCCGCGGTCACCATGGTGGCGGCATGGATGAGCGCCGAGACGGGGGTCGGGCCTTCCATGGCATCCGGCAGCCAGGTGTGCAGGAGGAACTGCGCCGACTTGCCCATGGCGCCCATGAAGAGGAGCAGGCAGGCCAGCGTCAGGGCGTGCCACTCGTAGCCGAGGAACCGGAAGGTGCTGTTCGAAAGCTCGCCGACGCGCGGGAAAATCGCCTCGAAGGCGACCGAGTTGAATAGGACGAAAACCAGGAAGATGCCGAGGGCGAAGCCGAAATCCCCGACCCGGTTGACGACGAAAGCCTTGATGGCGGCGGCGCGGGCGGAATCCTTCTCGTACCAGAAGCCGATCAGGAGGTAGCTGGCGAGGCCGACGCCCTCCCAGCCGAAGAACATCTGCACGAGGTTGTCGGCCGTCACCAGCATGAGCATGGCGAAGGTGAACAGCGACAGGTAGGCGAAGAAGCGCGGCCGGTGCGGGTCCTCGTGCATGTAGCCGATCGAGTAGAGGTGCACGAGCGCCGAGACCGTCGTCACGACGATCAGCATGACGACCGTGAGCGTATCGACCCGGAAGGCCCAGTCGACGACGAGGTCGCCGGACACCATCCAGGGCGCCACCTGGATGCGCGCCGCGCCGCTGCCGAAGCCGACATTGACGAAGGCGATCCACGACAGGGCGCAGGCGACGAACAGGAGCGCCGTGGTGGTGACCTCGCTCGCCCGCACGCCGATCCAGCGGCCGAAGCACCCGGCGATGAGAAAGCCGACGAGGGGGAGGAAGACGATGAGGTGGTACATGGTTTCTTGCTGGGTGGCCCGGCGGAGCGTCTCTAGCCCCGCATCATGTTGATGTCCTCGACCGCGATCGAGCCGCGGTTACGGTAGTAGACGACCAGGATGGCGAGGCCGATCGAGGCCTCGGCCGCCGCCACCGTCAGGACCAGGAGGGCGAAGACCTGCCCGACGATGTCATTGAGATGGGTCGAGAACGCCACCAGGTTGATGTTGACGGCGAGCAGGATGAGCTCGACCGACATCAGGATGACGATCACGTTCTTGCGGTTCAGGAAGATGCCGAAGACGCCGAGCGTGAACAGCACGGCGGCGACGACAAGGTAATGGTGCAGCCCGATCTCCATACTCTCCCTGGCCCCCTCCACTCAGATGCCCTGCCGGAACGGCACCTTGCGGATCTCGACCGCCTCGTCCGCCGTGCGCGCCACCTGGCGGGAAATGTCCTGCCGCTTGACCCCGACGCGCTCGCGCAAGGTCAGCACGATGGCGCCGATCATCGCGACGAGGAGCACCAGCCCGGCGGCCTGGAAGAAATAGAAATACTGCGTGTAGAGCACCTGACCGATGGCTTCGGTGTTGGTGAGCCGCGCGGCCGCCTGCGCCGTCGCGGCGGGCGTCCGCAGCACCGCCGGATCGACGGCCCAGGCGCCGACGACCAGCACGAGCTCGATCAGGAAGAGGACGCCGATCAGGATGCCGACCGGAAGATATTGCAGGAAGCCCTGGCGCAGCTCGGCGAAGTCGACGTCGAGCATCATGACGACGAACAGGAACAGCACCGCCACCGCACCGACATAGACGATGACCAGGATCATGGCCAGGAACTCGGCGCCCATCAGGAGGAAGAGCCCGGCCGAGTTGACGAAGGCGAGGATCAGGAAGAGCACCGAGTAGACGGGGTTGCGCGCGGCGATCACCATGAAGGCCGACGCAATGGTGACGGCTGAGAACAGATAGAAGAAGGCGGCTGTGACCGTCATGCGTCCTGCTCGGGCCGGAGAGCCGGCCCTTGATCCCCGACGGCCGGCGCGCCGTCTATAGTCTCCGCCCCCTGGCGGGGCAATGGGCAGTAGCGAGGGCAATTGGCAGTAGGCAGTGGGCAGTCGGTTATAGCGCTATTGCCGACTGCCTTATGCCGACTGCCTTACCGGTAAGGGGCGTCGATCGCCATGTTGCGGGCGATCTCGCGCTCCCAGCGATCGCCGTTATCGAGCAGCTTCTGCTTGTCGTAGAGCAGCTCCTCACGCGTCTCGACCGCGAACTCGTAGCTCGGGCCTTGCACGATGGCGTCGACCGGGCACGCCTCCTGGCAATAGCCGCAATAGATGCATTTCACCATGTCGATATCGTAGCGGGTGGTGCGCCGGGTGCCGTCGTTGCGGCGCGGCCCGGCCTCGATGGTGATGGCCTGCGCCGGGCAGATCGCCTCGCACAGCTTGCAGGCGATGCAGCGCTCCTCGCCGTTGGGATAGCGGCGCAGCGCGTGCTCGCCGCGCAGTCGCGGACTGCGGTAGTTGATCTCGAAAGGATAGTTGATCGTCGCCTTCGGCTTGAAGAAATACTTCATGGCGAGGATGAACCCTGACACGAACTCCTTCAAGAGAAGCGATCTTGCGGCTTGATCGAGCCTCATTGCTCGTGAACTCCGTTGCACCCGGCTGAGCCGAGCTATCTCTTCGTCATCCTGCGACCGCGCGGCCCAGAAAGTAGCCGACGATCGGAAAGGCTCCCACGGTCGCGAGCAGGAACCAGCGTTGAAACCAGACGATGCGGCGCTCGTAATCGGCCTTCTCGGCCGCTGTCTCAGACCGATCCGTCTCCTTCAGCTTCCGCGTGACCCATCCTCCAACCACCCGGTAATCCAGCCAGCCGAGGATCAGCCCGATACCAGCACCGATCGCCCCGGCCGGCGAGACCGCCTCCATCTCACGGCACCGGCGCGAGGCCGGTCAGCTTGAGGATGAAGGCGACGACGACGACCATGCCGAGCGACAGCGGCAGGAACACCTTCCAGCCGAGGCGCATGAGCTGGTCGTAGCGGTAGCGCGGCACGAAGGCCTTCACCATGGCGATCAGGAAGAACAGGAAGCTCGCCTTGAGGATGAACCAGATGACGCCCGGGATCCAGGTGAAGGGCGGCAGCGCGATCGGCGGCAGCCAGCCGCCCAGGAACAGGATCGTGCCGAGCGCGCACATGGTCATGATCGCCACGTATTCGCCGAGCATGAAGAGCAG
>DASQLE010000175.1:0-3352 GCA_035630175.1 Beijerinckiaceae bacterium | reverse complement strand
CGTCGATCATGAACACACCAGTCGAACGCCTGCGTCTATTGAATGTCAGCAAGAGCTTCGGGCCTGTCCGCGCACTTGACGGCGTCACCATGGCGGTGACGCGGGGTACGGTGCATGGGCTCCTTGGAGAAAATGGTGCTGGCAAATCCACGCTGCTGCGCATTCTTTCCGGCCTCTACGAGCCGTCCGAGGGGCATGTCGAGATCGACGGCGATCGCGTTGCCGGTCATGGACCGGTCGCCGCGCGCCGCGCCGGCATCGCGATGATCCACCAGGAACTGCAGCACGTCGCCGAACTGACGGTCGCACAGAACATGTTCCTCGGTCATCCCCTCAAGCGGTTCGGCGGTCTTCTCGTCGATCGTGCAGCACAGGAGCGGGCGGCCGCCGAAGCACTGCGCTCGCTCGACCCGACCATCGATCCGGCAGCACCGATCCGCACCCTCAAGGTCGCCCAGCGCCAGATCGTCGAAATCGCCCGCGCCGTCATGGAAGACGCCAAGGTCATCGCCATGGACGAGCCGACGTCCAGCCTGACCCCGGCCGAGTTCGACCGGCTCGCGGTGCTGATCGACGACCTGGCGGCGCGTGGTGTCTCGATCATCTATGTCTCGCACAAGATGGACGAGGTCTTCCGCGTCTGCCGCACCGCGACGATCCTGCGCGACGGCAAAGTGGTTGACGATGTCGTTATGGCTGAGACGAGCGAGGCGGCGGTGGTCGCACGCATGGTCGGCCGCGAGCTGGCGCACGCCGAGCACAAGAGCTTTGCTATGTCGCAAATTGTTCTCGACGTCGAGAATCTCTCCCGCGGTACGGCGGTACGCAATGTCAGCTTCCAACTGCGCAAGGGCGAGGTTCTCGGCGTGTCCGGGCTCGTCGGAGCCGGGCGCACCGAGCTTCTGCGGCTCGTCGCCGGTGTCGACCGGCCGAGCGGCGGCGAGATCCGGATCCAGGGCAAGCCCCTGAAGACCGGCAGCCCGCGGGCCGCCATCGCAGCCGGTCTCGGGCTGTTGCCGGAAGAGCGCAAGCGCGATGGGATCGTGGCGCGCCGCTCGATCCGCTCCAACATAGCACTTTCCTCCATGCACCGGTTCTCCCGCTTCGGTTTCGTCCGCCAGCGGGCACTCGGCCGTGAAAGCCTGGCCCTGATGCGCGAGATGAATCTTCGTCCGCTGATGATCGACCGTCCGATCGGCCAGTTCAGCGGCGGCAACCAGCAGAAGGCGATCATCGGCCGCTGGATCGCGGCGGGTGCCAGCATTCTCCTGTTCGACGAGCCGACGCGCGGCATCGACGTCGGCGCCAAGGCCGAGATCTACGCCCTGATCGAACGCCTCGCCGCCGAGGGACGATCAATGATCGTCGTCTCGTCCGAACTGCCGGAGATCCTGCGCGTGTCCGACCGCGTCCTGGTCATGCGCGAGGGGCGGGTCGCCGCGACCCTTGAGCGCAGGGACCTTACCGAAGAAGCGATCGTAGCCCACGCCATTCCGCAGTCGCGCGATGACGCGGCCGCCGCACCCCAGAACCGGGAGCCCTGATCCCATGTCCTCGACCAACAGCCTCGCCGCCGCCGCTCCCCGCCGCCTCGCCCTGAATTTCGGCCTGCGTGATGTCGGCACTCTCCTCGGGCTTATCGTCATTGTCGCCGTCTTCGCGGCGCTGACGCCGAACTTCCTGACCGAACGCAACCTCGTCAACATCCTGCAGCAATCGTCGATCAACGCCTGCGTGGCGCTCGGCATGACGCTCGTCATCATCGGCGGCGGCATCGACCTGTCGGTGGGCCCGACGGCCGCCATGTCGGCCGTTCTGGCCGCGGCACTGATGGCGGCAGGCGTTCCCATAGCACTCGCCATTCCCGCGGCGATCCTGTTCGGGGCCGCGGCCGGTGCCATGAACGGCATGCTCGTCGCCTTCGGCGGCCTGCAGCCCTTCATTGTCACGCTCGGCACCCTCTCGCTCTATCGCGCGTGTGCCCTGATATACACCGGCGGCAACCCGATCTTCGGCATTCCGCCGGCGTTCCGGTCTCTCTTCAACTCGTCGGTGTTCGGCATTCCGAACCCGGTGGTGATCGTCGCGGTGCTGGCGCTTGTCGTCTGGATCGTCCTCAATAAGACGCCGCTCGGCGAGTATTTCCTGGCGGTCGGCGGCAACGAGGAGGCCTCGCACATCGCGGGCGTTCCCGTCGCCGGGACCAAGATCGCGACCTACACGATCTCCGGCGCGCTTGCCGCCGTTGCGTCCCTGATCCTCGTCGGGCGCCTTGGTGCGGCCGATCCGACGATGGGCAACCTGTGGGAACTCGACGCCATCGCCGCGGCCGCCATTGGCGGCGCCTCGCTGATGGGTGGCAAGGGCTCGATCGTCGGCACGCTGCTCGGCGCCATCATCCTCGGTAGCCTGCGCAACGGGCTGACCCTCCTCAACGTACAGGCCTTCTACCAACTGCTCGCCACCGGTATTATCATCCTCGTCGCGATGCTGCTCGATCGCGCAACCAGAGGACGGGGATGACCATGACTTTCAGCGATCCGAGAACCGTCGGGCCGCGCATCCGCATGATGATGCCGCACCTGACGCCGCTGGAGGCGCGCGTGGTCGACATGATCCTGGGATCCCGGCAGTTCGACGAGACGACGTCGCTGAAGACCGTGGCCGACGATGCCAAGGTGTCCGAGGCGATGATCGTCAAGATCACCAAGAAGCTGGGCTTTACCGGCTTCAAGGATTTCCGCAGCGGCATCGTCGACTACAACCGTCTCCCGACGGCGGATCTCCACCAGGAGATCTCGCCCGACGACACCGGGCCCGAGATCGCGCAGAAGGTCTTCCGCACCTCGATCCACGCCCTTGAGGAGACGCTGTCGATCCTGGACGAGGAAGCGTTCGAGCGCACGGTTGACCTGATCTCACGGGCGCGCCAGCGCGATTTCTACGGGATCGGCGGCTCCGCCCAGATCGCGCGCGACATCTCGCACAAGTTCCTGCGGATCGGCGTGCGAACCAGTGTCTTCGACGACGCCCACATGATGCTGATGTCGGCCGCACTCCTGGGATCGGACGATGTCGCGATAGCCTTTTCCCACTCGGGAACCACCACGGCGGTGATCGAGGCCCTGGAACTGGCGCGGCAGCGGGGTGCCCGCACGATCGCCCTGACCAACTATGCCGGCTCGCCGCTGGCCGGGATCGCCGATGTCGTCCTGTGCTCGACCGCGCAGGGATCGCCCCTGCTCGGCGAGAACGCCGCCGCCCGCATCGCACAGCTTGTCCTGTTTGACGCCGTGTTCGCCGCCGTGGCGCAGCGCGACCTGGCGGCGGCTGAACGCAACCTTTCCGCCAC
>DASQLE010000174.1:0-5951 GCA_035630175.1 Beijerinckiaceae bacterium | reverse complement strand
TGTTCGCCGTGCCGGGCTCGCCGCTCGACCCGCGCGCCGAAGGCACCAACGACCTGATCCGCGGCGGCGCCACCCTGTGCGGCGCAGCCGAGCACGTGACGGCCGTCCTCGCGCCGCTGATCGGAACGGAGCCCGCCCCGCCGTCGCAGGCGCGCGAACCGGTCCCCCGCTCGTATGAAGAAGAGCGCTTGTGGGACGAGCTCGATTTGTCGGACACCACGTCCGGTGCCGCACCGGCTGCGGCGGAGAACGGCCCGGACGAGGGCCTCGACGATGGCACGCGCCTGGCGAGGCTCCTCGGTCCTTCGCCGGTTTCTCTTGACGAGCTGGCGCGCCAATCGGGACTGCCGATCAGGACGATCCAGACGACGCTGCTCGAGCTCGAGGTCGCCGGGCGCATCGAACGACACGGCGGCAACGCGGTCTCGCTCGTCGACATGCCCGATCGCTGAAGCCGCGCAGGGCCCGCGACCTCGGCAACGCTCCGCTTGCACCGAGCGCGGCCGCGATCAGAGGGTTCCGAACAGCGCGATCATGATCGGCATCGTGGCGAGCGACGCCAGGGTCTGAATGGTGATGATCTCCGCCATCAAGGCGGCGTTTCCGCCCATCAGCTTGGCCAGCGCATAAGCGCCGCTGGCTGTCGGCACCGAGGCTGCGACGATCGTCACGTCGAGATCGAGTCCGCTGACGCCGGCGAGGCGCGCCAACGTCACCGCGATCACTGGCAGGAGGAACAGCTTCGCCGCGATCGAGACGAGATGCACGGCCTCGGGCTTGGCGAGGCGCCGCACGTCCAGCCCTGCGCCGACAATCAGGAGACCGGCCGCCAGGGCGGCGCGGCCGAGGATCTCGATGAAGCTGCCGACGGCTTTCGGCACGGGCAGGCCGGTGGCGTTGAGGGCGAGGCCGATCGCGCAGGACCAGATGTAGGGGTTGGTGACGAAGCTGCGCAGGGTCTGCAGGCGGGTTTGCGGCGGCCCGCCCGCGTAGCGCACGAGAACGTAGAAGGCGAGGGTGTTGAGGAGCGGCACCATGGCGGCGATGGCCACAGCCATGAGGGTGACGCCGCGCGGGCCGACCAGCGTCGTCGTCACCGCCAGCCCGATGAACGTGTTCCAGCGGGTGGAGCCTTGGAACAGCGACGTGAAGCTCGGCCCGTCGAGCCCCAGCGACCGCTCGAGGACGGGCCGCAGCGCCAGCAGCGCGCCGGCGATCAGAAGGATGGCCCCGACCAGGGCGCCGCCGACCCCGAGCACCGGCACCGAGCCGAGATCGGCCCGCGCCAGGGTGTCGATGATGATGGCCGGGAAGAAGATGTAGTAGGTCGCCAGCTCGATGCCGCTCCAGTGCCGGTCCTCGATCAGTCCGGACACGCGCGCCAGCCAGCCGGCGGCGATGAGCAGGAAGACGGGGATGACGCTGTCGACGACGGGGATCATAGGAACCTGGGCAGGAGGGTGACCGTTCTACGTATAGTCGCGGGTCTGCCCTGAGCGGCGGTCGGGCACGGCCCAGGGACAAGGAGGGCGGAGCGACATCTCTCCTTCTTGGGGACCTTCGCACGCCTCGAACGAAAGGCGGAGCGGCCCGGCGCGAAGTCCGTTCGCCGCCCGCCATGGAGGTCACCATGGTGTGTGCACGATTGTCGAAAACTTTTGTGGCCGGAGCCCTCGCCGGCACTGTCGGTCTGGCTTCCACGGCCTCGCTCGAAGCCCGGCCTCTCCCTGTCGCGACCGCGGCAACCATCGCCGGCGATGCCCCCGTGGCGGAAGCCGGCTGGCGCGGCTACGGCTACGGTCATCACGGCTACGGCTACCGTCACTATGGCTATCGCCGCAGCCATGGCGGTGCGATCTTCGCCGGCGCCGCCCTCGGCATCCTCGGCCTTGCCGCGGCCTCGGCGGCCAATTCCGGCTATTATTACGGCGGCGGCTACCCCTACTACGGCTACGGATATCGACCCGCGTACTATTCCTACGGCTATCCGGCCTATTACAGCTATCCGCGGGTTCGCTACTACCATTATCCCCGACGGGTCCATTACTATCCCCGCCGGGTCCATTACTATCGGCCGGCCTATTACGGATATCGGTGGTAGCGAGCGCGTCCGCGCGCTGCACCGGGCCAGCAAGGCGGGCGGCTCGGCGCCGCCCGCTCCGGAGCATGATCTATTGCTCCGACGGCAAAGGCCGCAGCCGGTCCAGGACGCCTTGCAGGATGTAGGCTGCCGCCATCTTGTCGACGACGGCGCCGCGCCGTGCCCGGGAGGCGTCCGCCTCGAGCAAGGCACGGGTGACGGCGGCGGTCGACAGGCGCTCGTCCCAGAACACGATCGGCACGCCGAGCAGCGGCTGGAGATTGCGCGCGAACGCGCGTGTCGCCTGCGCCCGCGGTCCCTCCGAGCCGTCCATGTTGAGCGGCAGGCCGACCACCACGGCGCCGACCTCGAAGCGCTTGACGAGGGCGCGAATGCGCTCCGCGTCCGGAGTGAACCGGGTCCGGCGCAGGGTCTCGAGCGGAGTGGCGATGCTGCGTCCGACATCCGACAAGGCGAGGCCGATGGTCTTCTCGCCGAGGTCGATGCCGATGAGGCGGGCCCCTTTGCCGAGACCGTGCAGAGCGTCGAGGCCTCCGTCGCCCGTCCCCCTGTCCATCTCGTCACTCCCGCGGGCGGACGGCGCGCCGATCCGCTGCCGGGAACGCATCGCTTCGGCATTGGTGCGGGGCGCCGTTCGCGCTATCGAGCGGCTTCTCGCCTTCTTGGAATCGATCGCGTTCGTGCGTTCTGATCGACTTGATCGAAACGCATCGCGATCTGGGAGACGCGCTCATGAGGATCACCTGGTTCGGCCACTCCGCCTTTCGCCTCGACTTCGCCGACAAGGGCGTTCTGATCGATCCGTTCTTCACCGGCAACCCCGCCTTCGAGGGCGACCGCGACAAGCTCGTCGAGGGGACGACCCACATCCTGATCACCCACGGGCATAGCGACCATATCGGCGATACCCTTGCGGTCGCCGAGCGGACCGGCGCCAAGGTGGTCGCCAATTTCGAGGTCTGCACGTGGCTCGCCTCGAAGGGCCTGAAGAGCTTCGATCCCATGAACACGGGCGGCACGACGGACCAGAACGGCTTCACGGTGACCCTCGTCCGGGCCGACCATTCGGCGACGATCGAGGACAACGGAACCTTCATCCCGCTCGGCAATCCGAACGGCATCGTCGTCAAGGCGCCCGGCGAGCCGACGATCTACCACATGGGCGACACCGACGTGTTCGGCGACATGGCCCTGATCGCCGAGCTGCATCGCCCCGACGTCGCCATGGTGCCGATCGGCGACCGCTTCACCATGGGCCCGGAGACCGCCGCCTTCGCGGTCAAGCGCTTCTTCAAGCTGGCCGCCGCGATACCCTGCCACTACGGCTCCTTCCCGATCATCGAGCCGGATGCGGACCGCTTCGTCGCCGCCATGGACGGCAGCGGCACCCAGGTGGTGGTGCCGCAAAAAGGGCTGAGCCTGCGTATCTGAGAGCCGCTCGACCGGGTGCCGCCGGCCTCCGGTTAAGGTTGTCCCCTGCCCTTTGTTGCGCTCCCTGGACGGGCTGGCATAGTCCCGTTTACGTTTCGTTAAGCACGTCGGGGATGCCGCATGAACTGTCAGCCGAGCTTCAGAGCGGGAGGCGTCCCGGTGGCCGGGCCGGCTCTCGACGGCCTCGGCAGGCCGGCGTCCGGCGCCCTCGGGGCAGGATGTGCGGGGAACACGGGCGGACCGCCGCGTCGGCGCGTTCCGGATTGCGACATCGTCGACGTCGGACCCTTGCCTCCGGCCCCCAGGCCTGACGATCCGGTGGATGTCGCAGACCTCGCCTTCGAGCCCGCGCGCGGCGCAGCCAGCGTCACGGCCGGCCCGACGAACCGCCGCCCATACACGAAGGCGCTGCTGACCCTTCTGATCCTGGAGATCGCGGTGGCGGGCGGCCTGCATCTGCGCAAACGCCTCGTCGAGGCGCAGGTCATCGTCGTGCCGGCGACGACCGACGAGCGCGCCGTCATCACCTGAGCGTCCGGCCCGCGCGATTCGTCCGGCGCGAGCGGTTGCGGCCGCGAAGGCGCGGATGCTATAGCGCCGCCTTCACCCTTGAGCACGATGCCGGAAAGTGGACGCACTTTCGGAAGCGTCCTGCTCGGCGATTGGCATCGGCCGCGGTCACGCGTCGGCCGGTTCGGTCGCAACACATCGTGGCGCCAAGCGGAAACCCTTCATGTCCGTCGATCAGGAGACCGTCCGACGCATCGCGCGGCTCGCCCGCATCGCCATTCGCGACGAGGACGTATCCCATCTGCAGGGCGAGCTGAACGCGATCCTCGCCTTCGTCGAGCAATTGAACGAGGTCGCGGTCGACGGCGTCGAGCCGATGACGTCGGTCACGCCCATGCTGATGAAGAAGCGCCAGGACGCGGTGACCGACGGCGGCTATCCCGACAAGATCGTCGCCAATGCGCCGGCGACGGAGGACAACTTCTTTCTCGTGCCGAAGGTGGTGGAGTAGCCCTCGCGTGATCCTCGCGCCGCGCAGCGGACCCGAGGACCTCATGCCGATGATGACGCCCCTTTCTGCACCAGGTCCGCGGGTCGTCGCTTCGCGCCGTCCGAGGATGACGAGTGGGATGATATGACCAACCTGACCGATCTCACCCTCGCCGACGCCCGCGACGGCCTGCGCGCCAAACGCTTCTCGGCGAGCGAACTGGCGCGCGTGCATCTAGACGCGATCGAACAAGCGCGCGCGCTCAACGCCTATATTTTGCCGACGCCCGAGCATGCCCTCGCGCAGGCGAAAGCCAGCGACGATGTTCTCGCGCGCGGCGAGGGGAGGGCGCTCGAGGGCATTCCTCTCGGCATCAAGGACCTGTTCTGCACGGAGGGCGTGCGCACCACCGCCTGCAGCCACATCCTCGACGGCTTCGTGCCGCCCTACGAATCGACCGTGACGAGCCAGCTCTGGCGGGACGGCGCCGTCATGCTCGGCAAGCTCAACAACGACGAGTTCGCCATGGGCTCGTCCAACGAAACCTCCCATTACGGCCCGGTCGTCTCGCCCTGGCGCCGAAAAGGCTCCAACGTCCATGCCGGGAGCGAAGCGGGGGTCGAGGGCGCGCATCTCGTGCCGGGCGGCTCGTCCGGCGGCTCGGCGGCGGCGGTGGCGGCGCGGCTGTGCCTCGGCGCCACCGCCACCGATACGGGCGGCTCCATCCGCCAGCCGGCGGCCTTCACGGGCACCGTCGGCATCAAGCCGACCTACGGGCGCTGCTCGCGCTGGGGCATCGTCGCCTTCGCGTCCTCTCTCGACCAGGCCGGGCCGATCGGCAGGACGGTGCGCGACTGCGCCATCCTTCTCGGCTCCATGGCCGGGCACGACCCGAAGGACACGACCTCGGCCGACCTCCCGGTGCCGGATTTCGAGGCAGCGGTGTCGCGCGGCGTCAAGGGGTTGAAGATCGGCATTCCCAAGGAATACCGGCTCGACGGCATGTCGCCGGAGATCGAGAGGCTGTGGGCCGACGGGGCGGCGTGGCTGCGCGACGCCGGGGCCGAGATCGTCGACGTGTCGCTGCCGCACACGAAATACGCGCTGCCCGCCTATTACATCGTCGCGCCGGCCGAGGCCTCGTCCAACCTCGCGCGCTACGACGGCGTCCGCTACGGCCTGCGCACGCCCGGCCGCGACGTCACCGATCTCTACGAGAAGACGCGTGCCGACGGCTTCGGCCGCGAGGTCAAGCGGCGCGTCATGATCGGCACCTACGTGCTGTCGGCCGGCTATTACGATGCCTATTACGTGCGGGCGCAAAAGATCCGCACGCTCATCAAGCGCGATTTCGAGGAGGTCTATGCCGGCGGCGTCGACGCCATCCTGACGCCGGCGACGCCCTCTTCCGCCTTCGCC
>DASQLE010000173.1:0-2000 GCA_035630175.1 Beijerinckiaceae bacterium | reverse complement strand
CAGGAACGGCCCGACGGTTCCGTGCGCATCGAGCAGACCGTCTTCGTGGAGCGCGAGAGCCAGCGCAAGATCGCGCTCGGCAAGGGCGGCCAGACCATCAAGGCGATCGGCCAAGCGGCGCGCCGGGAGATCGCCGAGATCGCCGAGGCGCCGGTGCACCTCTTCCTGTTCGTCAAGGTGCGCGAGAACTGGGAGGACGATCCCGAACGCTACCGCTAGATGGGGCTCGAGTTCCCGAAAGGGTCATAGCCCCCCTTCTGCGGGGCCGGGTCGTCGTTACTTTTCCATCGGGATGATGGAGATGCCGCCGTCGGTCTCGAGCACCGCGTATTTGATCTGCTCCATGCGCTCGAGCCCCTGGAGACGGCGCGCGGCGGCGAGGATGTCATGCTCGTCGAGGCGGCTCTTCTTGAGACGCTCCCGCAGCGGCTGCCCGTGTTCGACGATCACCATCGGCAGCCCGTCGACGATGCGGTCGACCATGTCGAAGCGCGTCTTCAAATAGGAGATGACGATGTCGATCCCGACCAGCGTCGTGATGAGCAGAAGCGCGTTGGTGACCGAGAAGTCGTCGCCGAGCAGCGCCTGCTGGGTCGTCTCGGCGATGATCAGGAGGAGCACGAAATCGAAGGACGTCATCTCGCCCAAGGTGCGCCGGCCAGACAGGCGCAGGATGACGAGCAGGATGAGATAGACCGAAGCTCCTCGCAGGATCGCATCCATGACGGGACCTCTACGGGTAGATGACGGTTGTCAGAGCGAGGCGCTCGCGTCCGCCGAGGCCGACCCCCGCCCGCAAGACGCCGATCTTCTCCGGGCTGAGATGGAAATAGATGGTGGCGGGCGCGTTCGGCGCCGTCGCGAAGCGGAAGCGCATGCCATCCGCCGTGGCGATGGATTGCGCCGGCTGCGGCCGGATCTCCGTGATCCGGAAGGCGTCCGCGAAGCCCTCATCGATGTCGAACGTCAGCCCCTCGGCGGTCGCCGCCGACGCCGCCACCTTGACCTTCACCGTGACGGGGGAGGTCTTGCGCATGAAGCGGTCGTATTCGACGACGAGGGACCCGTCGGACGTTTGCGCCGTCGCCCAGCTGAGCGGCCCCGAGGCGAACAGGCCGAGCGCCGCGGCGACGACGATCGCCGCCATGGCCGCCCAGCCGATCCGCTCGGCACGCCAGTTCCGGCGCTGGAAAGCCATATCCTCTTCGACGTCCAGAGTGCGGGGCGGGGGAAACGGGATTTGCATCACTAACGGCCAAGCTTGTCGTAGATAAACGCCTGACGCGAGCTTAGGTTTCATGCTCCGGCCCGGTGCCGGATGGGACAACGATGCAATGGTCGGACGAGGGCCTCGTCCTCGGGGCGAGGAAGCACGGCGAATCGGGCGTCATCCTCGAATTGATGACGCGCGCGCACGGCCGCCATCTCGGCCTCGTGCATGGCGGGCGCTCGCGACGCCTGCAACCTGTCCTGCAGCCCGGCAACAGCGTGCAGGCGCAATGGCGGGCGCGGCTCGATGAGCATCTCGGCAGCTATTCGGTGGAGGCGGGCGAGCTGCGTGCGGCCCGTCTCCTCGGCTCGCCGCTGGCGCTCTACGGCCTCGGCGCCGCGGCCGCTGCCTTGCGGCTTCTGCCGGAGCGCGATCCGCACCCGGCGCTCTACGACACGGCTTTGGTGCTGTTCGAGCATCTCGGCGAGCCCGACCTGGCGCCGGCCCTGTTCGTGCGCTTCGAGGTGGCCGTGCTGGCCGAGTTCGGCTTCGGCCTCGATCTCGACAGCTGCGCCGCCACCGGCGAGCGGCGCGACCTCCTCTACGTGTCGCCGAAAAGCGGGCGCGCGGTGGGCGCCGAAGCCGGCGAGCCGTATAAGGACAAGCTGCTGTCCCTGCCGGCGTTCCTGCGCCGCGACACGGTCTTGGAAGCGCCGAGCCGCGACGAGATCAGGGCCGGCTTCGCGCTGACGGAGCATTTTCTGCGCTTGCGCGTGTTCGAACCGCGCGG
>DASQLE010000172.1:0-13945 GCA_035630175.1 Beijerinckiaceae bacterium | reverse complement strand
CGAGGACGATGCCGGGAAGGGCGAAGATAATCTCGAGCCCATGCGCCTGGAGCCAGGCGCCGAACAGTCCCTGGGCGCCGAACAGCAAGACGAAAACGAGGCCCGACACCACCGGCGACACCGAGAAGGGCAGGTCGATCAAGGTGATGAGCAGACTCTTTCCGGGGAACTCGAACTTCGTGATCGCCCATGCGGCCGCGATGCCGAAGATGAGGTTGAGGGGCACCGCGATGGCGGCCACCGTCAGCGTCAGGCGGATGGCCGCGACCGCGTCCGGATCCTGAAGGGAGGCCAGGTAGGGAGCGAGGCCCTTGCGGAAGGCCTCGACGAAAATCGCTGCGAGGGGAAGCAGCAGGAACAGCCCCATGAAGAGCAGCACCAGCGCCGTCAGCACGAGGCGGATCGTCCGGGTCTCGCTCGTCACCGGCCCGAGCGCTTGAGAGGATGCGTCTTCAGACATGGCCGAACTTCCGCCGGCTATAGGCCTGCAGGAGATTGATCAGGAGCAGCGTTCCGAAGGAGATCGCCAACATGACCGTGGCGATCGCCGTTGCGCCGGCATAGTTGAACTCCTCGAGCTTGATGATGATGAGGAGCGGCGCGATCTCCGACACGTACGGGATGTTGCCGGCGATGAAGATGACGGAGCCGTATTCGCCGACGGCGCGCGCGAAGGCGAGCGCGAAGCCGGTGATGATCGCCGGGATCAACGGCGGGATCACCACCCTCCACACGGTTTGCCTGCGCGTCGCCCCCAGCGTCGCCGAAGCCTCCTCGAGCTCGCGGTCCAGATCGGCGATGAGCGGCTCGACGGTGCGCACGGCAAAGGGAAGGCCGACGAAGACAAGCGCCACGAAGATTCCGACCGGCGTGAAGGCGATCTTGAGGCCGAGCGGCTCGACCCATTGCCCGATCCACCCTGTCGGCGCGTAGATCGCCGTCAGCGCGATACCGGCGACCGCGGTCGGCAGGGCGAAGGGCAGGTCGAGCATGGCGTCGAGGAGCTTGCGGCCGGGGAAGCGATAGCGCGTCAGCACCCAGGCGATGAGCAATCCGAACGCCGAGTCCAAAGCCGCGGCAGCGAAGGAAAGGCCGAAGCTGGTTTTCAGGGCCGCGACGACGCGTTCGTCCGACACGGCCGACCACCAACCCACGACGCCCATCTCGGACGCCTTGAGGACCAGCGCCGCCAACGGCAAGAGGACGATCAGGCCGAGGTAAAGCAGCGTGTAGCCGAACGCGACGCCGAACCCCGGGATCGCGCTTCTCGGCCTCAGCCATCGTCGCGCGCGAGGGTAAAGCGTGGCCGGAAGGGTAAGCGCGCTGCTCATCGGCGATCAGCGGTTCGCCTTGACGATCTGATCGAATATGGCGCCGTCGGCGAAGTGCCCCTTCTGCGCCTTGTCCCAGCCGCCGAACACGGCATCGATGGTGAAGAGGTTCAGCTTGGGCAGACGGTCGAGGTCTTCCCTGGCCGCATGCTCGGGCTTCGACGGGCGGTAGAAATGCTTGGCGATGATCGCCTGCGCACTCGGGCTGTAGAGGAAGTCGAGATAGGCCTGCGCCACCTTCCGCGTTCCCTTGGCGTCGACATTTCCGTCGACGAGGGCCACGGGGGGCTCGGCCAGGATGGAAAGCGAGGGCACCACGATCTCGAATCGATCCTCGCCGAACTCCTTCAAGGTCAGGAACGCTTCGTTCTCCCAGGAGATGAAGACATCGCCGATGCCTCGCTGCGCGAAGGTCGTGGTCGAGCCCCGGGCGCCCGTGTCGAGCACCGGCACGTTCTTGTAAATCGCCTGGACGAATTCCTGCGCCTTGCGCTCATCCTTCCATTTGTCGAGCGCGTAGCCCCAGGCTGCGAGGTAGTTCCAGCGGGCGCCGCCCGAGGTCTTGGGATTGGGCGTGATTACCTTGACGCCCGGCTTCGCCAGATCCTCCCAATCCTTGATCCCGTGCGGGTTGCCCTTGCGCACCACGAACACGATGGTCGAGGTGTAGGGAGACGCATTGTTCGGCAGCCGCTTCTGCCAGTCCTCCGGAAGCTTTTTCGTGAACCGGGCGATCTCGTCGATATCTCCGGCGAGCGCGAGGGTCACGACGTCCGCATTGAGCCCGTCGATCACCGACCGGGCCTGTCGGCCCGAACCTCCGTGCGAGGTTCGCACGGTGACCGTCTCGCCGGTCCGGTTCTTCCAGTCGGCCGCGAACGTCTCGTTGATCTCCCGATAAAGCTCCCGGGTCGGATCGTAGGAGACATTCAGGATTTGCGTTTGCGCAAGGGCGGCCATGGCGAACAGGGCGGCGGTTCCTGCAACCAAGGCGGCAGAGACGGTCCTGAAGCGAGACATCGATCGGGCTCCCAGAATGCGTTGGATGAAGCTCGGATGCGGTTCCGGCACGCGTCCTGGCCGCGGCTCGGGCGCCGCGAGAACAAGGCCGATGCCGACGGTATCGAGGCTGTCGCGGTCGACGAGGATGAAGCTGCCGGTCTCCCGACCGGCTCCGTAGGGATCGAAGGCCAGCGGCCGATCCAAGGCAAGCGTCACGTCGGCAATGTCGTTGGCCGGCACGTCCGCTGCCGGATGCAGATCGGCGCTGTCGGGATCGATCCGGCCATGGACGGTTTCAACCCGCGCCACCGCGGAGGCAGCCGCGAGCTTGATGTGCAGCTCGTCGCCGCGGTGCAGAGCACGCTCGCCGGCCCAGAAGAGCCGCGCGCGGAGGCTGGCTCCGACCCGCGGCGGCGAGGCAGCGGAGGCGAGGACACTGCCCCGCGAGACGTCGACAGCGTCGCTCAAGACGACGGTGACGGACTGGCCGGCGATGGCCTGGTCGAGGTCGCCGTCATACGTGACGATGCGGGCGACGCTGGCCTCGGCACCGGAGGGCTCGACGCGGACCCGGTCTCCGATCGACACGGTTCCTGCGCTGACGAGGCCGGCATAGCCGCGGAACGACGCGTTCGGCCGGTTCACCCACTGCACCGGAAAGCGAAACGGCGCCTCGCTCGCGCTGGCCCGAGGGCGAACCGCCTCGAGTTGCTGCAGCAGGGTGAAGCCGTCGTACCACGGTGCGGCGACGCCGCGCTGCACGACGTTGTCTCCGTTCAGGGCGGAGAGCGGCACGCCGACGACGCTGTCGAAGCCGAGCTCCCGGGCGAACAGCGCATACTGCTCCATGATGGCCGCGTAGCGCTCCTCGGACCAGCCGACGAGATCCATCTTGTTGATCGCCAGGATCACCTGCCGGATGCCCAGCATCGAGAGGATCAGGCTGTGCCGGCGGGTTTGCCGGCTGAGGCCCTGGCTCGCATCGACGAGCAGCACGGCGAGATCGGCGGTCGAGGCGCCGGTCGCCATGTTGCGCGTATACTGCTCGTGGCCGGGCGTATCGGCGACGATGAAGGTGCGCTGGTCGGTCGAGAAGAAACGATAGGCGACGTCGATGGTGATGCCCTGCTCGCGTTCCGCCGAAAGACCGTCGACCAGGAGCGCGAAGTCGATCTCGCCCCCCTGTGTCCCGTGCTTGCGCGAATCGCGCTTCAGGGCCGCGAGCTGATCGTCGAAGAGCTGCTGGGTGTCGTGCAGGAGACGGCCGATGAGCGTCGACTTGCCGTCGTCCACCGAGCCGCAGGTGATAAAGCGCAGGACATCCTTGGACCGATGGGCGCTCAGGAAGCGGTCGAGGCCGACCGCATCGGGCGAGACATGAACGGTCATCAGAAGTAACCTTCCTGCTTCTTGCGTTCCATGGACGACGAGCCGTCCTGGTCGATGACGCGGCCGTGCCGCTCGGATGTCGTCGCCCCGAGCGTCTCGCGGATGATCTCGGGAAGCGTGGTCGCCGTGCTTTCGACGGCCCCGGTCAGGGGATAGCAGCCGAGAGTCCGGAAGCGGACCGAGCGGAGCTCGGGCTGCTCGCCCGCTCGCAGCGGCAGGCGACCGTCGTCGCGCATGATCAGCATGCCGTCGCGCCGGACGACCGGCCGGTCGGCGGCGAAATAGAGCGGCACGATCGGGATTTGCTCCTGCTCGATGTAGAGCCAGATGTCGAGCTCGGTCCAATTGGACAGCGGGAAGACGCGGAAGCTCTCGCCTCGCCGCTTCCGCGTATTGTAAAGCCGCCACGGCTCGGGCCGCTGACGCTTCGGGTCCCAGCGATGATGGGCATTGCGGAGCGAGAACACCCGCTCCTTGGCCCGCGATGTCTCTTCGTCGCGGCGAGCTCCTCCGATGGCGGCATCGAAGCGATGGCGATCGAGCGCCTGGCGGAGCGCCTGCGTTTTCATCACGTCGGTGTGGATCTCGGAACCGTGCGTCACAGGGCTGATGCCGCGCTTGAGACCGTCCTCGTTGACATGCACGATCAGGTCGAGCCCGAGTTCCTGGACGCGCCCGTCGCGGAAGGCGATCATGTCCCGGAACTTCCAGGTCGTGTCGACATGCAGGAGCGGGAACGGCAGCCGCGCAGGGTAGAAGGCCTTTTCGGCCAAATGAAGCAGGACCGACGAATCTTTGCCGATCGAATAGAGAAGGACCGGGTTCTCGCTCTCGGCCACGACCTCGCGCAGGATGTGGATGCTCTCCGCTTCGAGCCGCTGCAGGTGCGTCAGCCTTGCCGCCCCCGCGGGATGAGGGTTTCGCGATCCTGCTTTCGACGACACGGCTCCCGCGAGCGTCATCAGGCTGCCTCCAAGCCCGTAGGCGTCGCCGCCGCGACCGGTGTCCGAAGATGAAGACCGCATTCCTTCTTGCTGTCCGCCTCCCACCACCAGCGCCCTGCCCGCTCAGACTCGCCGACGCGTACGGCGCGCGTGCACGGCGCGCAGCCGATCGAGGGGAAGCCGCGGTCGTGCAGGACGTTGTAGGGAATGCGATGGTCGGCCACGAAGCGCTCGACGTCGCCACGCGTCCAATCTGCGAGCGGATTGAATTTGATCAGCCCTTGCGCCTCGTCGAATGCCGCGAGGGCGACATCCGCACGGTGGCGCGACTGCTCGGCGCGAAGGCCGGTGATCCAGGCCGCGGCACCGGCCAAGGCCTGGCGGAGCGGCGCGGTCTTGCGCACGCCGCAGCAGGCCTGCCGCGCCGCGACGGAACTGCGGAAGCCGTTGATGCCGTGCGCGGCGACGAGGTTCGCGACGTCATCCGCCTCCGGCGCGTAGGTGACGATGCGGCGCCCGTAGCGCGCTTCCGTCTCGGCCCAAACGTCGTAGGTTTCGGGAAACAGCCGCCCGGTATCGAGCGTCACCACTTCGATGTCGCGTCCCGCGCTGAAGATTGCGTGGGTGAGCGCCTGATCCTCGAGGCCGAAGCTCGTCGTGAAGACGATGCGGCCGCTGGTCGTCCGGCTGATCTCGTCCAGCCGCGACGGGAGGTCGGAACGATCGGCCAGACGGCGAGCGAGCGCGTTTTCGTCGAAAAGGGCGACACTCATGCGAGCCTCCGGCCCAAAGACTTGTTCGGTATAAAGAACAGTGTCAAGGTTGGGCTGACGACGGAGAGTGATGCGTGATCGGGCGCGGCCATTCCCGGCGGGAGCGCCGACAAGGTCCCCCGGGAGAAGAACGTTCTCCCCGCGATGGCAACGGACAAGACGCAGTTTACCGGAACGAGAGATCAGAGATGGATGCCACTGACCGGAACATCCTGGCGCTCCTGCAGGAGGACGCGACCCTGTCGATCGCGGAGATCGGCGGGCGCGTCGGCTTGTCGCAGACCCCGTGCTGGAAGCGCATCCAGCGGCTCGAGGCCGAAGGCGTCATCGAGCGGCGGGTGGCTTTGCTCAATCCCGAGAAGCTCGGCCTGAACATCACCGCGCTCGTCTCGATCGAGACAAACGACCATTCTGCCTCGTGGATCGCCGATTTCGCGAGCCGGGTTAGCACCATGCCGGAGGTAATCGAAGTCTACCGCATGGCCGGCGACGTGGATTACATGCTGCGCGTCGTGGCGCCGGACATGCAGGCTTACGATTCCTTCTACAAGCGGCTCATCGCGGTCGTGCCGCTCAAGAACGTGACGACGCGATTCGCCATGGAGCGGGTGAAGTCGACCACGGCGCTGCCGCTGGCCCTGGCGGATCCCGACCTTCGGCCGGGCGCCGCACGGAATGGGCAACGCCTATCCCGCAGCGACGACGGTGGAGAACGATCTTCTCCCTGAAAAGCGCCCGACAGCACCCGGTTGCTACGCCCAATCGTTCTATAAAAAGAACATTCTTGTTGACTCGCGCGGCTCCCGAGCGGACGATTCAGGGATGGCCACAACCCCCCTTCTGCCGCGCACGGCGCCCTTCGGCGACGACGAGATCGCCAGCCTCGACCGCGTTCTCAGCATCGCCACCCCGCTCCAGCGCGCTTGGCTCTCCGGTTTCCTCGCCGGCGTCGACGCCGCCGCGCAGCCGGCGCCCGCCCAGCCCCAAGCGCGGCCGGCCGAGCCGATCACGATCGTGTACGCGAGCGAGTCCGGCAATGCCGAGCGCGTCGCAGGGGACGCCGCGAAGCTTGCCCGCAAGAGCGGCTTCCGTCCGAAGCTCGTGGATTTCGCCGACCTCGCCGCCAGCGACCTAACGGAGGCCCGGCGCCTGATCGTGGTCGCCGCGACCTGGGGCGAAGGCGAACCTCCCGCACGGGCGGCCCGCGCCTATGCCGAGCTGATGGGGCCGGCGGCGCCGCGGCTCGACGGCGTGACGTTCGGCGTGCTGGCGCTCGGCGACACCGCCTATGCGGAATTCTGCGCGGTCGGCCGAGCGATCGATGCGCGGCTCGCCGAGCTCGGCGGCATCCGGGCGCTCGACCGCATCGATTGCGATCTCGATTTCGCCACCCCCGCCGCGCGCTGGGTCGAGAGCGCCATCGACGCGCTGGCGCCCGAAGAGCCGGCCGGCAACGTCGTCTCGGTCGATTTCGGAACGCGCGCCGCGGTCGAGGCCAGCCGCGAGCCGGTGCTCGCCGAGATCGTCGAGCACATCAACCTGAACTCGTCCCGGTCGGACAAGGAGACCGTCCATCTCGCGCTCGGCTTCGACGGCGCGGCGCCGGCCTATGAGCCTGGAGATTCCCTGGAGCTCTATCCCGAGAACGATCCTGCCCTCGTCGATGCGGTGCTCGCCGCCACGGGTCTTAAGGACGACGACCATCTTCGACAGGCGCTGACGCGCGAGCGCGACATCACCACGCTGTCCTTGCCGGCGATCGAGAAGTTCGCCGCTGCGACAGGACAGGCCGCATTGCGCTCGTTGCTCGACGGCGACGTCAGGAGCTGGAAGGACAATCGCCAGCTCATCGATCTCCTCGAAGCCTATCCGGCGTCGCTGAGCCCGGACCAGCTCCTCGACGTGACGCGGCCGTTGCCGCCGCGGGCTTACTCCATCGCCTCGTCCCGAGCCGAGGTCGGCGACGAAGCGCACCTCCTCGTATCGGCCGTGCGCTACCAGAGCCACGGACGCGTCCGCTCCGGCGTCGCCTCGACCTTCGTTGCGGATCGCCTGAAAGCCGGAGCCTCCGTCAAGGTCGGCCTCAAGCCGAACAAGCACTTCCGCCTGCCCGACCCGTCGACCGACATCATCATGGTCGGCCCTGGGACCGGCGTCGCGCCGTTCCGCGCCTTCGTGCAGGAGCGGCGCGCCTCCGGCGCCGGCGGACGCAACTGGCTGTTCTTCGGCGACCGGCGCTTCACGCACGATTTCCTCTACCAGCTCGAATGGCAGGACGCCCTCGCCGACGGCGCGCTTGCGCGGCTCGACCTCGCCTTCTCGCGCGACGCGCCCGAGAAGGTCTACGTCCAGGACCGGCTGTGGCAGCGGCGGCGTGAGGTCGTCGACTGGCTGGAAGGCGGCGCGCGCTTCTACGTCTGCGGCGACGCCAAGGCCATGGCCAAGGACGTGCGCGCCACGCTGGTCCGCATTTACGCCGACGTGAAGGCTCTCTCGGCGGATGCCGCCGAAGCCGCCGTCGCCGGCCTCGATCGCGACAAGCGCTATCTGCAGGACATTTATTGAGCAGGCTTCGATGACCGAGCTATCGCGCAACGAACGCATCAAGGAAGCCAGCGCCTATCTGCGCGGCACCCTCGCCGACGGCCTGACCAGGGCCGAGACCGGCGCCATCGCCGAGGACGACCAGCAGCTCGTCAAGTTCCACGGCATGTATCTGCAGGACGACCGCGACCTCCGGCCGGAGCGCACGAGGAAGAAGCTCGAGAAGGCGTTCTCCTTCATGGTGCGCCTGCGCATTCCGGGCGGGGTGTGCTCGCCGGAACAATGGCTGCAGCTCGACCGGATCGCCCGCGACTACGCCAACGGCACCTTGCGTCTCACCACACGGCAGACGTTCCAGTTCCACGGGGTGATCAAGTCGAACCTGAAGCGGACGATGGGAGCCATCGACGCCGCGCTGCTGGACACGCTGGCCGCCTGCGGGGACGTCAACCGCAACGTGCTCGCCGCCTCCAATCCGCACCGCTCAGCGGCGCATGCGGCGGCTTACGCGCTGGCGAAAGACATCTCCGATCATCTCCTGCCGCAGACGCAGGCCTATCGCGAGATCTGGCTCGACGGCGAGAAGATCGTCGGCGGCGAGGAGGAGGTGGTCGAGCCGATCTACGGCCGCACGTATCTGCCGAGGAAATTCAAGACCGTGGTCGCGGTGCCACCGGACAACGACGTCGATGTCTTCGCCCAGGACCTCGGCTTCATCGCCGCGCTCGACGAGGCCGGCGCGTTGCAAGGCTGGAACGTCACGGTCGGCGGCGGCATGGGCATGACCCATGGCGAGCCCGACACCTATCCGCGCACCGCCGACGCCATGGCCTTCTGCCATCCCGAGGACGCGCTTGCCGTCGCGAAGGCGGTCGTGACCGTGCAGCGCGATTGGGGCGACCGGGCCAGCCGCAAGCATGCGCGCCTGAAATACACGATCGAGGACCGCGGGCTCGCCGCCTTCCGGGCAGAGGTCGAGAGGCGCCTCGGCAAGGCGCTCGAGGAGCCGCGCCCGTTCGCCTTCTCGTCCAACGGCGACCGCTACGGATGGGTCGAGGCGGAAAACGGGTTCTCGCACCTCACCCTGTTCATCGAGAACGGGCGCCTGCGCGACATCGCCGGCGGGCCGTCGCTCCTGACGGGCCTTCGCCGCATCGCCGGGATACACGACGGCGAGTTTCGCCTGACCGCCAACCAGAACGTCATCGTCGCCAACGTCCGTCCAGAGAACCGTGCGGTCATCGACGGGCTCGTCGCCGAATACGGCCTCACCGCGCATGCCACCGCGCTCCGCCGCAACGCCATGGCCTGCGTGGCTCTGCCGACCTGCGGCCTCGCGCTGGCTGAGAGCGAGCGCTACCTGCCCGAGCTCGTGACCGCGCTCGAGGGCCGCCTCGCGGGGCACGGCCTCGGCGACGACGAGATCACCATCCGCATGACCGGCTGCCCGAACGGCTGCGCCCGACCCTACATCGCCGAGATCGGCCTCGTCGGCAAAGGGCCTGCCCGCTACAACCTTTATCTCGGCGGCGCCTTCGATGGCTCGCGCCTGTCGAAGCTCTATGCCGAGGACCTTGGGCACGACGGCATCGTCGCCGCGCTCGATCCGCTCTTCGCCGCCTACGCCAAGAAACGGCGCAAACACGAGCGCTTCGGCGATTTCCTGATCCGCACGAAGCACATCGCCCGCACCCGCAACGGCGCCGACTTCCACGCCGACACCGGTGCGCTCGATGGGGCGACCGCTCCGGAGGCCGCTTGATGAGCCGTCACGTCCCGCCCACCGAAACCCGCCCGGCAAGGCTTCAGCCCCTCGCCAAGCTGCCGGTCTTCCTCGACCTCCAGGACAAGCGCGTTCTCGTCGCCGGAGGCGGCGACGGAGTGGTCTGGAAGGCCGAGCTCCTCGCCGCCGCCGGAGCGCAGGTGACCGTCGTCGCGCCCGAGCCGGAGCCGGAGCTGGGGATCCTGGCGGAGGCGAGCGGCGGCGCCATCACGCTCCTCCTGCGGTCCTGGCGGGCGGAGGACCTCGACGGGGTCTGGATCGCGCTCGCCGATTGCGAAAGCCCGGACGACGCCGCGCGGTTCGCGGCGGCGGCACGCGGCCGCGGCGTTCTCGTCAACGTCATCGACCAGCCGGCCTTTTGCGACTTCCAGTTCGGGACGATCGTCAACCGCTCGCCCGTGGTGATCGGCATCTCGACCGACGGCGCCGCGCCGATCCTCGGCCAAGCCATCCGGCGCCGCATCGAGGCCGTCTTGCCGAGCTCGCTCGGCGCCTGGGGCGAAGCCGCCAAGACCATCCGCGGCCGCCTTTCGACGCTGCTGCCCTTGAAAGGACAGCGCCGGCGCTTCTGGGAGAAGTTCGTCGACGTGACCTTCATCTCGCAGAGCGAGGAAGATGACCGCCTTGCCGAGATCGAGCGGCTCGCCCGCGAGACGCTGGCTGGTTCCCCGAGCCGGCGCCAGGGCCAGGTCGTGATCGTCGGGGCCGGGCCGGGCGATCCTGAGCTCTTGACCCTCAAGGGCATGCGCGAGCTGCAGGCGGCCGACGTCATCGTCTACGATCGCCTGGTCACGTCCGGCGTGCTCGAGCTCGCCCGTCGCGAAGCGCGGCGGATCGCCGTCGGCAAGGAGGGTCATGGGCCCGGATGCCGGCAGGACGAGATCAACGAGCTGATCGTCGAGCTGGCGCGCGAGGGCAAGCGCGTCGTACGGCTGAAGGGCGGCGACCCGACCGTCTTCGGGCGCGTCGGCGAGGAGGTCGCAGCTTGCCGGGCGGCGGGCATCCCGGTCAGCATCGTGGCGGGCGTGACCGCCGCCGCCGCGGCCGCCGCTTCGCTCAACTTGTCGCTGACGCATCGCGACGTCGCCCGCCGCGTCCAGTTCGTCACCGGCCACGACAGGCACGGACGCCTTCCGTCCGACCTCGACCTCGCCGCCCTCGCCGATCCCAAGGCCACGACATGCCTCTACATGGCCGGCCGCACGGCGGAGGATCTCGCCCGAAAACTCGTCGATGAAGGCTTGTCGCCCGCGACGGCTGCGGCCGTCATGACCAACGTCTCGCGCCGGGACGCGGTGACCTTGCGCACGACCGTAGGCGACCTCGCCGCGGGCACCGTGCTGCCGGGCCATGGCCCCGTCATGGTGATGATCGGCGCCGCCATGGCCGAGCCGGACCTGCCGCGCCCGTACAATCGCCCCGCAGCCCGCCTGCGCAGCGAACCGTATTTTCTGGAAGCCTGAACCCCATTCACGCCAATCCTTGGGAGATCACGATGACGATCAGACTGGGAGACCTTGCGCCCGATTTCGAGCAGGACTCGACGGACGGCCCGATCCGCTTCCACGAATGGGCGGGCGACAGCTGGGTGGTGCTGTTCTCGCATCCGAAGGATTTCACGCCCGTATGCACGACCGAGCTCGGCGCCGTCGCCAAGCTGAAGCCGGAATTCGAGAAGCGGGGCGTGAAGGTGATCGGCCTGTCGGTCGACCCGCTCGACTCGCACCGCAGATGGGTCGGCGACATCGAGGAAACGCAAGGCGCGGCCCTCAACTTCCCGCTCCTCGCCGATTCCGACCGCAAGGTCTCGGACCGCTACGGCATGATCCATCCGAACGCGAACGACACCTTCACGGTGCGCTCGGTTTTCGTGATCGACCCGAGCAAGAAGGTTCGCCTGACGCTCACCTACCCGGCCGCGACGGGACGGAGCTTCGAGGAGCTGCTGCGCGTCATCGACTCCCTGCAGCTGACCGACAAATTCGGCGTCGCGACGCCGGCCGATTGGAGCCAAGGCGAGGACGTCATCATCGTCCCGGCCGTCACGGACGAGCAGGCCAAAGTGAAGTTTCCGAACGGCTGGAAGACCCTGAAGCCTTATCTTCGGGTGACGCCCCAGCCGGGCGCCTGATCAGGCGCTTGGGCGAGGCAACCACGTCGTCGCAAGGCATTAACCAGACCGTGAGGGCTGGCCCGCGCGCTCACTGCGGGCCCTTGATTGCGACGGCGTCGTCGAGGCAGAGTCCGCTCCGAAAAGCGAGCGTCCGTTCGTTTTTGGACAAGGACACCGTGATGCCGTCGGACGCGAAAGATCGACATCGCGACCTGGAAAGCGGCGCGCTCGTCGTCTCAGGCCAGCTCGGCAAGACCATTCAGCGCCTGCGCAAGGCCTACAACCTGTCTTTGTCGGAGCTCGCCGAGCAATCCGGCGTGGCGAAATCGATTATCAGCCAGATCGAACGCAACGAGACCAATCCGACCCTGGCGACGATCTGGCGGCTGTCGCAGGCGCTGGACGTGTCCATCGAACGCGTGCTCGCCATGACGGACGACGCGCCGTTCATCGATAAATCGTCGCGCGCCGATACGCCCATCCTGGTATCGGAGGACGGCAAGGTCCGTCTTGCCGTCATCGGCTGGATGAGCACGGTCGAGTGGCTGCAATGGTATGACGTCACCTCCGAGCCTGGAGGCGTCCTCGATTCAGAAGGTCATCAGCGCGGTTCCGTCGAGTGCCTGTCGGTCCTCGAAGGCGAGTTCGAGGTCGAGGCCGGCGGCGTAACGAAACGGGCCAAGACCGGCGAAACGCTGCGCTATCGGTCCGATCGGCCGCATAGCGTCCGATGTCTCGGGGAAAGCCTCGGGCACGCCACCATGGTGTGCATCCTTAAAGCTGCGGTGATGGACTGAGCCGGGTGGTTCGGGCCCCATCGGTGCGGGCCGCCGTGCCCGTCTCGACATCACTCTTCCAGATTCCCGCCTCAATCGTCTGGAAAGCGTGACGCTTGGGAGCGCCGACCTACTCCCGCGTTGCGTGACGAGTGCAAGAATGCCGAATTCCGACAGGCTGGCGGGGGGCGTCCCGCGCCGGAAGCGACGTGCCCTCTTCGTGGGGCGGCTTGCGACGGTGGCGAGCGGCATCGTCGCCGTGGGCCTGTTGGCGCCGATCCTTCTGGAAGCCGGCCGTCCGCCTGAACGAGCGGTCGGCTCCCGATCCGTCGAGGGCGCACCTGACGTCAACGCCGTCGGTCCCAAGCCGGAAGTCCGCAGCGCCTTGGATGAACCCGCCGGGGTTTCCGAGCAACCACCAGGCAGACGCTCCGGAGAGCTTGCAAATTGGACGCCTGAACGCCGCGTCCCCGGCTCGGCGCCGATCGTCGGCAGTTCTCCCGTCCGATCAGACCGCACAAGCACTACTGAGCCGCCGGTGGTGCTTCTTCCGGCAGGGAGACGGCCGTCCGACATCGCCGCGGCAGCGAGCGATCAAGACCTCCAGCGCTTGCAGCAGGAGGGTGGCCAAGCCGCGGGCTTGGCGAGCAGGGCGGGCGATGCGCCACCGAGTGTTCCTGCCCCGTCCGTGAGCCCGAACGAGGTCGACGCGAGCGCGCAAGCCGAGACCAAGGCCGCGCCCGGATCCGATCCAGGGTCTGGCGTGCCGGCGACGACCGCAGCTCTTCCGGCGAACTCGGACCGACCCGATGCGTCGGGAGACCGCGAAGGAGCAGGGAAACGGCGGAGCAAGACCGCCGCTGCCGCGGCGCCGCAAGCGGAGACGCAAGAAGCGCGGTCACGGGATCGAAAGCCCCGTGCCGCTCCCGAGAAGCCGACGCTCGAGCGTCAGGCATCCGCTGGACGCACGCGCAACCCGGCAACCCAGCCGCCATCCGCTGCGACGCCGGCCGCGCCACCGGCCCTCGCTCAGCCCGCACCTGACCGGGAGCGTGTCCGTTTGCTCGGCATCCCCTTGCCGACCGGCAGCGAGGTTAGGCAGTGCCTCCTCGAGTTCCGTTGCTGAGAAGCCTGCCTGCGCCGGATCTTTGCCGGAACATCGTCGAACCGGAGCTACGACAGAACCTCGTGCAGCTTCGCCTTCAGCTGATCCGACGTGAACGGCTTGAGGAGATAAGCGTCCGTGCCGGCAAGCTTGGCCGCAACGACGTTCGGCACATCGACGCTGCC